>JBQCFB010000175.1:0-27806 GCA_051959715.1 Pseudolabrys sp. | reverse complement strand
GCAAACAGCATCCTGGCGACGAACACGACCAGCATGAGCTGCAGCACGAGACCGAGCAGCGAGGCAAAGCCGCCCATGCCGCCGAAGAAGCCGTGCCCGAACAGCAGGCCGAACAGGCCGGCGCCGAGGAAGCCGGCGGCGAGGCCGCCGAACAGGCCGCTGCCGAAGAAGCCCGGGCGCGACGCGGTGTTGGTGCCGAACGGCGTCGTGCGGTTCGGCTGGGTGATGCTGCGCTGGATCGGCGCAGCCGACGGCGCGGTGCGCGTCGGCGCGGGCGTCGAGAAGGTGCGCATGCCGCGGCTGCCGCCGGAGAACCCGCCGCCGGCGCGCGCATTGGCGGCGTCGCCCGAGACGAGCACCAGAGCGGTCGCGATTGCCGCGAGCGCGATGAGCCAGCGATGGCGGACCATGACGTCTTCTCTCCCAGAGCCGGAATGGCGCTGAGAAAATAGGCAGGGTTCCCTTGCTTTGTAAGAGGCGCTGACGCCGCAGGTCCGGGCATTTTACGTCACAGGATTGTCAAAGCGGACCGCCGGAACCGGCCGGCGGGCGTCGGATTTCCCACTTCATTGGGGATTTGGACGGAGAGGCCGATGCGAGCCATTCTCGCGGCAGCCATTGTTCTGGCCGGCATCACCGCGGCGAGCGCCAAGCCGTCGCCTGTCGACGTCCCGCGGCTCACCCCCGCGCCGGCCGATCTGGCCATCGCCGTGGGCGCCGCCGGCGCCATGATGGAATCCGACTATTTCCAGGCGCCGCAGCCGCAATACTCCTCGCGCGGCATGTCCGTGTGCCGGCTGCACACCGAAGTCTTCTCGAAGATGCGGATGGCGCAGGCCTGCGAATAAGCCTCTAGCCCGCGATCGTCTTCTTCACTTCTGCGACGAGTTGCTTGAGCGTGAAGGGCTTGGCGAGGAACGCATATTGCTCGCCGCTCGGCAGATTCTTGGAGAAAGCCTCTTCCGCATAGCCGGAAACGAAGATCACCTTCAGCGCTGGATCGCGCTGGCGCAATTCCTTGAGCAGGGTCGGCCCGTCCATCTCCGGCATGACGACGTCCGAGACGACGAGATCGACATGTCCCTCGCGCTCCAGCACCTCGATCGCCTCGACGCCGTTGCTCGCCTCGAGCACCGTATAGCCGCGCGAGGCGAGACCGCGGGCATTGAGCGCGCGCAGCCCCTCCTCGTCCTCGACCAGGAGGATCTTGCCCTCGCCGGTCAGGTCGGCGGCGGCCTTGGCCATGGTGTCGGCCGCCGTCATCGCGCCGGAAACCGCGGGCGCCTCGGCGAGCGGCGTCTCGGCGGCGGTCGGGACATGGCGCGGCAGGAAGATGCGGAACGTCGTGCGGCCGGGCTCGCTGTCCGCGTAGATGTAGCCGCCGGTCTGCTTGACGATGCCGTAGACGGTCGAGAGGCCGAGGCCCGTGCCCTTGCCCACTTCCTTGGTGGTGAAGAACGGCTCGAAGATCTTGTCGATGATCTCGGTCGGAATGCCGGTGCCTGAATCGCTGACCTCGACCAGCACGTAGTCGCCCGACGGCATGCCCTTGGCGCCGAACGCACCGCTGTCCTTCGCCTCGACATTGGCGGTGCGCAGCGTGAGCTTGCCACCGTCCGGCATCGCGTCGCGCGCATTGACGGCGAGGTTCACGATCACCTGCTCGAACTGCGAGATGTCCGCCTTGACCGGCCACAGGTCGCGGCCGTGCGTCACTTCGAGCGCCACCTTCTCACCGATCAGCCGCTTGAGCAGCATGCCGATGTCGCTGAGCACCTCTGAAAGGTCGAGCACCTGCGGCCGCAGGGTCTGTTTGCGCGAGAACGCCAGCAGCTGCCGCACCAGCGCGGCGGCGCGGTTGGCGTTCTGCTTGATCTGCATGATGTCCTTGAACGACGGATCGGTCGGCTT
Source organism: Pseudolabrys sp. (assembly GCA_051959715.1). GTDB lineage: Bacteria > Pseudomonadota > Alphaproteobacteria > Rhizobiales > Xanthobacteraceae > Pseudolabrys. The sequence goes on along the minus strand of JBQCFB010000175.1, from coordinate 25,895 downwards.
GTGCGCGTTCAGGAGGAAGTCGGTCGCCATCATGATGGCGGAGAGGACATTGTTGAAATCGTGCGCGATGCCGCCGGCCAGTTGCCCGACCGATTCCATCTTCTGCTGCTGGTAGATGCGGTTCTCCAGCGTGCGCTGCGCCGTCGTCTCCAGCGCATAGACGATCGCCGTCTCCCCGTCTCCATCGCCGTCCTCGACGCCGAGCACGAAGAAGTTCGCCCAGCGTTCGCCGTGGTCGGTGAGCGCGGCCTCGACCGGCGCGATCTCGCCGTGCCCTTCCGCGGCCTGGCGGATCGCCGCCTCGAGGGCCGGCCGGTCGCGCTCGGCGACGATCGAGAGGATCGAGCGGTCGTCGTTCTTGAACGCATCCTCGAAAGCCGAGGCGAAGCGCGCATTGTTGCGCGCGATACGGCCGTTGCGGTCGACCGTGGCGATCGCCATCGGCGTGTTCTGGAAGAAGCGCATGAAGCGCACTTCCGCCGCGCGGGCGGAATCGTCGCCCGCGTCCTTGGCGCGGTTGAGCACGAGCGTGCGCGAGGGACCGGCGGCTCCGTCGGCGCCGAACGCGACCTTGTGGAACAGCCGCACCGGGACCGGCTTGCCGCTGCGCGTGCGCAGGTCGAGATCGATCACCTCGGTCATCACCTCGCCCGGCGCCGCCGCCAGCGTGGTCAGGAGCTTCGCGCCTTCGCCCGCGACGATGTCGTCGAGCTTGAGCGCGCCGGCGCCGACCTGCGCCAGATCGTGGTCGAGCCAGGCGGCGAGCGTTGCGTTGAGATAGACGACCGTGCCGGCGGCATCGACCGAGAAGAATCCGGCCGGCGCGTGATCGAGATAGTCGATCGCGTGCTGAAGTTCCTGGAAGACGTTTTCCTGCCGCTCGCGCTCGCGCGTGACGTCGGCGACCGACCACACGGTCATCCGCGCATCGCGCTTGCCGTCGCCTGCCGGCCGCACATTGAATCGCAGCCAGCGCGCGCCCTGGCCGTTGCTGCCGGCGAGTCGCACCTCTTCCTGCAGCCGGCGGCCTTCGCGCGCCGCCTTGACCAGCCGGTAGATGGATTCGGAGACGTCCGGATCGCCGATGAAGACGCGCTCGATTGGCCGCACGTCGTTGTCGTCGGCCGCGCCGGTCAGATCGAGATAGCTGGCATTGGCGTAGAAGATGCGGCCCGAATGGTCGGTCACGAGCACGCCGTCGGCGGAGTTGTCGACGACCGACTTGAGCAGCGGGTGACCGGTGTCGCGCCCGGAGAAACGGAGGATGCCGGCGGCCATGGCGAACAGGGAAAAGACGCCGACGACGCCGAGAAGGGCCAGAAGGGCAAGGATGTAGCCGGCCGCGTGCTCATGGCCGACGAAGGCAAGGCCGGCGCCGGCGCCGGCGAGCAGCAGCGCCACCAGCAGCACGAGGCCGATGGAGCCGCTGCGCGGGACGTTCTGGCTCTTGTCGAAGGCGGGGCGCCTCTGCCCCTCGCCGCGTTCCGCGGCGCCCTGCCCTGCCCGGTCCTGGCCTGCCATGAGATGTTTGCGACCGTTTGCGACCTTCGCTCGCCGCGGCGCGAGCTTCTGCCGTCCTCAGTGCCTCACCGGGCCCATGGGGCGCAAGAGCCCCGGGCTGCCGCCCTTTGGATAAGCAGTGTTCCCACCCTCACCGCAGCGCCACGGCCCGGCGCAGCCGCATGACGTAGCCGATCACCTCCGCCACCGCCTTGTAGTGTTCCGGCGGAATGACCTGGTCGATCTGGACGGTGGCGTGCAGGGCGCGGGCGAGCGGCGGGTTTTCCACGATGGGGATGCGGTGCTCGGTCGCGATCTCCCTGATCTTGAGCGCCAGCGCATCGACGCCCTTGGCGACGCAGATCGGCGCCGCCATGCCGCGCTCATATTGTAGCGCGACGGCGAAATGGGTCGGGTTGGTGATGATGACCGAGGCCTTCGGCACCGCCGCCATCATGCGCTTGCGCATGCGCGCCTGGCGCATCTGCTTCAGCTTGCCCTTGATGGTCGGGTCGCCTTCGCTCTGCTTGAACTCTTCCTTCAACTCGCGCAGCGACATCTTCTGCTTGTCGTACCATTGCCGGTACTGGAACAGGTAATCGGCCGCCGCGACCACGGCGAGCATCGCGACCACGGTGCCCATCAGCTTCAGCGTGATCGTGAAGACGTAAGGCATGAGCGCCGCAGGATCAGCGCTGACCAGCGCCTCCATGTGCTCGCGCTCGGGCCACATCAGCGAGGCGAGAACGGCGCCGACCACGATGATCTTGACCAGTCCCTTGCCGAAATTGGCGAGCGCCTGCTTCGACATCAGACGCTGGAGGCCGGCGAGTGGCGACAGCTTCGAGAGCTTCGGCATCAGGCCGTCGAGCGACCAGACGAGCTTGTGCTGGACGAGATTGCCGCCGAGCGCGGCCAGCATCAGCACGAGAAACGGGATCGCGACCGCGGCGACGATCTCGCTGCCGATCTTCTTGAACAGGAGCGGCAGCGCAGGCCCGTCGACCGATATCTGCCAGGAATTGGCGATAAGCCCGCGCATCGTCGCCGTCAGGTCGCGGCTCATGCCGGCGGAAAACGCCATCAGCACGAGCGTCGCGCCCGCCATCACGAACCAGGTATTGACCTCCTGGCTCTTGACGACGTCGCCGCGCTTGAGCGCTTCCTCGAGCCGTTTTTGACTTGGCTCTTCTGTTCTTTCGCTGTCGTCACCCGGTTCTGCCATCGGCCGCCCCTATCCGGCCGTGGCGAGCTGCGTGAGCACGTCACGCAGGAACGAGGTGAAGGTCCCCATCATGGCGCCGAGCACCATGACGAGCAGCAGGAGGCCGAGCAGGATCGACAGCGGCAGGCCGATGAAGAACACCTGCATCTGCGGCATCAGCCGCGACAGCACGCCGAGGCCCACATTGAACAGAATGCCGAAGGCGATGAACGGCGCGGCGAGCTGGATGCCGATGCGGAACGAGGCCGCGACGATCGTGGTGATGTGCTTGGCGACGTCGCCGGTGAGCGGCATCTCGCCCGGCTTGAAGACCGAATAGCTGTCGTTCATTGCCGCGATCACGAGGTGATGCATGTCGGTGGCGAAGATCAGCGTGACGCCGAGCAGCGCGAGGAAGTTGCCGACCAGCACGCCCTGCTGGTCCTGCGTCGGGTCGACCGCGGTGACGAAGCCAAGGCCGAGGCTCTGCGCCACGACGAAGCCCGCGGTCTGCAAGGCCGACACGGCGAGCCGCGCCGTGATGCCGAGGACGAGGCCGATCACGACCTCCTGCGCCATCACCACCATCAACGGCGTGAGCTGCGTCATGTCGATCGAGTAGGCCTGTCGGTGCAGCGGCAGCAGCACGGCGGTCAGCGCCAGTGCGATGGCGAGGCGCACGCGCGCCGGCAGGTTCGATTCGCCGATGCCCGGCAGCAGCATGACCATGGCGCCGACGCGGCCGAACACAAGGATGAAGGCCGCCGCCAGCGCCGGGAGGAAGGAGATGTCGATCCGCATCTAGAGCCTTCGCCGGCGCAAGGTGCCGCCCCCGTCGCGGCGTCGCGCGGCCGCGCGCATCAACCAGTAGCGATGCGAGCCGCGATTCGCAGCATTTCCATGTGCAGCCGCTCGGCCATGAATGGCAGCGCGATCAGGAGCGACACGAAGATGGCGAGGATCTTCGGCACGAAGGCGATGGTCATTTCCTGGATCTGCGTCAGCGCCTGAAGCAGCGAGATGACGACGCCGACGACGAGGCCAACCAGCATGACCGGCGCCGAGACGACGACCAGGGTGATGATGGCCTCGCGCCCGACGTCGAGAACTTCCGGACCGGTCATTTGTGCTGTTACCCCTGCCCTGCCTCAGATCGGCATCTTCATGATGTCTTGATAAGCGGCGATGATCTTGTCGCGCACGGCGACCACCGCATCGATCGCGACCTCGGTTTCGGACACCGCGGTGACGACGTCGACCATGTTGGCCTTGCCGGCCGCGACCGCGCGGGTCTGCGTCTCGGCCTTGTGGCCGGCCTCATTCACGGCGCCGATCGCCTGCTTGAGCATGGAGGAGAAACTGGTGCCGCTCTCCTCGCCGCCGGACAAGGGCGATGACGACGCCAGCTTGGCGACATTGGCATAGGCGCTAGCCGCGCTGATCGGGGTGGCCATGGGTCAGACCTTTCGGGAAGGCGTCACGCCTTGAGGATGTCGATGGTGCGCTGAAGCATCCGGCGCGTCGCCGTGATAACGTTGATGTTGGCCTGGTAGGAACGCTGGGCTTCGCGCATGTCGGTCATTTCGACGAGCGAATTGACGTTCGGATACTTGACGTTGCCGTTCTTGTCGGCCGCCGGATGGCCGGGCTCGTATTTGAGCTGGAAATCGGAATTGTCGGTGACGGTCTTGCCAAGCTCGACGACGTTGGCGCCGACGGCGCGGTCGAATTCCATCTGGAAGGTCGGAATCTTGCGCCGGTAGGGGTCGGCGCCGGGCGCGTTCGGCGTCGAGTCGGCGTTGGCGATGTTCTCCGAGATGATCCGCATGCGCCCGGCCTGCGCGCGCAGGCCGGTCGCGGCGATCGCCATGCTCTTGAGGAAATCCATCGGCGGCTCCTATCCGTCTATCCGACCTTGCCGATCGCGGTCTTCAGCAGGTTGAGGCTGCGCGTGTAGAGCGCCGTGACCGCCTGGTAGTCCATCTGGTTGGCGGCGACCTTCATCATCTCGTCTTCGATGTTGACCGCGTTGCCGGCCGGCCGCAGGTCGTAGGCACCGCGGCGCTCAGCGTGGAAGGTCTCGCCCGCCCCGCCGATGCCGGGAATGTGGCCGCTCTCGGTCGTCGCCAGCCGCACGGGACCCGCCGTCTGCGAACCGTCGAACTTGGGCGGCGCCAGATCGCGCGGCCGGAAGTTGGGGGTGTCGGAGTTGGCGACGTTCTCGGCGAGCACCCGCTGCCGCGTCTGCGCCCATTCGAGCCGCGTGCGCAGCATCGAAAAGATCGGGATATCGGTGAGCCCCATGACCCCTCGGCAAGTGAAGTTCCGCGCCCCGCGAGTAGGCAGACTTTGCCGGGTGCATGGTTAATGAACGGTAAAGGATGCATGCCGGGGTCGCCGCGGGGCGCGCCGCCGTTAACCATGCAAAGAGCGGCCGATCCGGCCTTCCTGCCCGAAACCCCCTTTATTTATCCAGACTCTGTTAGTATGCGGGGCGGGCAGAAAGTGCCTGCGTCCATTAAGAGTTCGGGCGGCTCGCGCCCGTTGCGCGGCCTCACGAACGCGGAGCTTGGTTGAATGTTCGATTCTCTTTTCGGCCTGCCGCTGGCGGCGCGCTTCTTCATCGCCTTTCTGGTGGTGCTGGCGCTGATCGGCGTGACCGCCTGGGTCGTGCGCCGGTTCGGCTCGTCGCGACTCGGCGGCGGCGCCCGGGGCAGCCGGCAGCCGCGCCTCGCCGTGATCGACGCCGCGAGCGTCGACGGCCGCCGCCGGCTGGTGTTGATTCGCCGCGACAATATCGAGCATCTGCTCATGATCGGCGGCCCGAGCGACGTCGTCGTCGAGTCGAACATTGTGCGCGCGGCGGGCACTGCGCCTCGCGAACCCGGCCGCATCGATACGCCGCCGGCCCGCGAAACCGCGCGCGCAACGCCGCCGGCCGATACGGGCTGGCCGCTCCAGCCGCTCAACGAGCCGCCGGTGCCCGCCCCTGCTCCCGCCGCGCCGGCCGCGCAGCGCAGCTTTCGCGCTGCTGCGACCGAGGAGCCGTGGACCCCGCCCGAACCCGGCGCGCGTCCCCGTCCGTCCGAGAACCTGAGCGGCCTCGCCGCCGAACTGTCGTCGCGGCTGGCGGCGCCGGAACTGCCGCCCCAACACATGACACCCCGTCATGAATCGAGCGCGCCGCGCGTCGCCGTCACGCCGGTTCCGCCCGAGCCGCCGGAGGTGCCGGCCGGCTCGGATCAGAACCTCGCCGACATGGCGCATCAGCTCGAGGCGGCGCTGCGCCGCACCGCCGTCCCCGAAGCCCGCCCGCCGGTCACCGACCCGCTGGCGCAGAACCGACCGGCCGAGGTCCGCCAGGCGGCCAAGCCGCGCAGCGAGCCGAGCCTCGACGTGCGGCCCGAGCCCATGTTCGAGGTGAAGCCGGAGCCGAAGGCCGATGCCGCACGGCACGAGCCCAAGCTCGACATCAAGCCCGAGACGAAACCGCAGTCCGGCCTCAAGAGCCAGGACTTCTACGACAACCTCGAAGAGGAGATGGCCAGCTTGCTCGGCCGTCCGTCCGGGAAAACGTGACAGGCCGTTCCGGCCGCCGTGTCCGTCTTGTGACGGTGGCGGTCGGGGTAGCGGCGGCGATGCTTCTGGCGGTGTCTCCCGCCGGAGCGCAGGACGTCAGTATCAATTTCGGCCAGGGCACGGGCCTGACCGAGCGCGTCATCCAGATGATCGCGCTGTTGACGGTGCTGTCGCTGGCGCCGTCGATCCTCGTCATGATGACGTCGTTCACGCGCATCGTCGTCGTGCTGTCGCTCCTGCGCACCGCGCTCGGCACGGCGACGGCGCCGCCGAACGCGGTGATCGTCTCGCTCGCGCTCTTCCTCACCGCTTTCGTGATGCAGCCCGCGCTGCAGACGGCCTACGACACCGGCATCAAGCCGCTCATCGCCAACCAGATCACGCCCGAGCAGGCCTTCGATCGCGGCACCCAGCCGCTGCGCGCCTTCATGCAGAAGAACGTGCGCGAGGCCGATCTCAAGCTGTTCATGGACATGGCCAAGGAGCCGCCGCCGGCCAAGCCCGAGGACATGTCGCTGCGCATCCTCGTGCCGGCCTTCATGATCTCGGAGCTCAAGCGCGCCTTCGAGATCGGCTTCCTGCTGTTCCTGCCGTTCCTCATCATCGACCTCGTCGTCGCCTCGGTGCTGATGTCGATGGGCATGATGATGCTGCCGCCGGTCGTCGTGTCGCTGCCGTTCAAGCTGATCTTCTTCGTGCTGGTCGACGGCTGGAGCCTGGTCGCCGGCTCGCTGATCCAGAGCTACGGCAGCTAGCCGTCAGCGCTTCGGCAGCGGAATCGATCCGGTCGGCACCGGATCGGCGCGCAACGGCTCGCCCTTCGGCGCCTTCGGCGGCACCGGCGCGGCCTTGGCCGCGGGTTTCTCGGCCGGCTTGGACGCGACCGGCGCAGCCTTCGGCGGCGCTTTCTCGTTGGCGGCGGGCGCGGCCTTCGCCCGCTCCTGCTGCTCGTCGTAGCGTGTGCGGATATCCTTCAGGAAGGCGCCCAGCGTGTCGATCGACGCGACGCGGCGCGCCACGTCCTGGAATTCCGCATTGCTCGTGCCGATCGGCGCGCTGACGACGTCGAAGGCGCGTCCGTCCGGCCCTTCCGCCATCTTCGCCGCGTACTTCTCGCGCAGTCGCGTCAGGCTGATCGACTCGCCGCTGAGCGCATAACCGATCGCGGCCCGCAGAATGTCGGAACGCTCGGTCTCGTCGAGCGGCGGGAACTGCTTCCAGCGATCGCCGTGAAGCAGCTCGATCTGCTCCGCCGCCTCGCGCCAATGCTTGGCCGCCCACAGGATGTCGGCGCGCAGGCGCGTCGCCTGGCGCGTCTCCATGTTGCTGATGAGCTCGAGCGCGAGCTCATTGCGGCCGAGCTCGGACAGCGCCCGCGCCTCGAGCAGCAGGCGATGATCGCGCACCTCGTTCGCCAGGTCGGAGCTGCGCGTCTTCTGGAGCGCGGCGAGCGCGCGCTCCGGCTTGTGATTCATGAGATAGATGGTGGCGAGCTTGCCGGCGACCTGCGCGCGCGCAGCGCCCTCGAGCCGGTGGTCGACCTGGTGCTGCAGCAGCTCGGCCGCCTGGTCGAGCAGATCGACCGACACGAGCCGGTCGGCGAGCTTGCGGATCATCTCGTCACCGCGGCGGCCGATCGGCGTCAGCTCGCGATAATCGTAGAACAGGCCGAGCGCCTCGACCGGCGGCATCGCATCGCCCTTGCCCTGGAGGAAGAGCGCGTCGAACGTGGTCGCCGCTTCGTCCTGGATCTTGCGGGTGATGTCCGAATTCGGGTGCGCGAGCAGCGCCGCCTTCATGACGTGGAAGGCGTCGCGATAACGGCCGTCGATCGTGTAGAGGTGCGCGAGGAGCCGCAGGCCCTCGGTCTCGGTCTCGTCGCCGCGCCAGACCGTCGTGAGCGTCTCGAGCGCGCCGATCACGTCCGCGCGCGACATGTCGCCCGACGAGAACAGGAGCTCGATCTCACGCAGCCGTCCTTGCGCGGCCGCCTTCCGGTCCGCTGCGCCGACGGCGGAGCGATAGTCCTTGAGCGCGTCGTCCTTGCGTCCGAGTCCCTCGGCGATGCGCCCGCGCAGCACATCGATCGCGGGCTTCATGTCGGGCGGCACGCCGATCGTGTCGAACTCGTTGATGAGGCGCGCCGCGCCCGTATAGTCCTGCACTTCGATCGCGGCGCGCAGCGCCTCCTTCATGGCCAGCCGCTTCAATACGATCGGCAGCGTCGCCATGCCTATATCGAAATCCTTGAAGCGCTCGCGCGCCTCCTTCCACTTGCCCTCACGGGCGAAGGCGACGCCGCGCCAGAGGCCGGCGTCCTGCTGGTTGCCGATGCGCGGCGCCGACAGGTCCTTGATCGCCTCGTCGGACCGGTCGATGAGGATTTCGGAGACCGCGCGCAGGATGCTGCCGGTGACCTCGTCGCCGTTCGGCTGGTCGCCGAGCGCGACGTCGAGCACGGCCTTGGCCTCGGTCGCCATGCCCTGCGCCAGGTAGAAGCGCGCAAGATTGAACCGCGCCTCCTTGCGCTTGGCGGGCTCCGCCGCCGCCGCCTTGTTCAAGAGCTCGGTCTGGCGCGGCAGGAAGGGCGCGCTGCGGTCGAACCCCCAGACCTGCGGATCGAAACTCACATCCTGGAGCGTGGTGAGGACGCCGTCCTTCGCGAGCGTCGTCGCGGACAGGGACAGCCCGCCGGGACGCGACACGACGATCTTGTCGGGCGTCAGCTTCACCGCAAGATCGTCGGCGACCGGCTGAATGATGATGCCCTGGCTCGACGCCAGCGTCCGCAGCTCGACGAAATGCTGATCCTTGAGGAAGCCGCGCGACGGGGCCGCCGCGGTGATGACCATCAGGCGGTCGCCGATCTCCGGATCGCGCAGATCGTGCAGCGCGGACGGCGCCTCAAACGGAATGGCGATGTTGCCGCGGTTCGGCGCCGTGGCGTTGCGCAGCATGGCGAGCGGCTGCGGCGGGCGCACCATCGTATCGGCGATGGTGACGGTCCAGGTCGCGTTGTCGGCGACGGCGCTGATCAGGCGCGGGCGATCGAGCTTGAGACGCAGGATCTGCTCGCCGTCGGCGCCGCGCTGGAGGCTCGCGCGCTTGATCGTCCCCTGCATGTTGAGCGCAGCCGGGTCGATCACTGCCTTGCTGTCGAACACGATCCAGAGCACGTCGGCGCGGCGGAACACCGCCGCCGGCGTCGGCGCGGCGAAGGCAAACGTCAGCCGCAACGTGTCACCTGCACGCTGCACGCCGACCGGCACCGGAGCGTTCGGATCGATCGGCACGGACGGCGCTGCCGGCTTGGCGTCCGGTTTTGCATCCGCAGCCTTGGGCATCGGCTGCGCAGGCTCGACGGCCGGCTTCTGCTCGGACTTCTGCTCAGACTTCTGTTCAGGCTTCTGTTCAGGTTTGGCCTCGGCTTTCGATTCGGCCTTGGGCTCGGGCTTCGCCTGCGCCTGTGGTGGTGGCGCCTTGGCTTGCGGTTGAGCCTCCGCCTTTGCGTCTGCCGCCGGTGCGCTTCCGTCCTTGGCCGCGATGGTCTCCGGCGCTTCGATGACGGGTGACGCTGCGGCGTCCTTGGCCGGCGTGGTCAGCACGGACTCTTTCGGCCGCGCGCCATCGCTGCCGGCGACGTCGACCATCAGCGACTGGTCTTCGCGGAAGGTGTGCACGTCCGGCGCGCCATTGAGCGCAAAGGTCACGGTGGTCGAGCCGAAGTCCATGTCGGCGTCGATCGTGCTCACGGCCGGCGGCAGGCTCGCGGCAGCGTCCGCGAGATCCCATTTGATCTGGCGGTCGAAGTGCAACGTCAGCTTGTCCGGAGTCTGTTCGGCGCGGACGTCGGCGCCGTCCACGAGCCGCAACATGTAACGCGTGACGGTCGGCTGCACGCCGACCGCGACGCGGACGAGCGGCACCTGTTTCGGCTTCGGGTTGCCGCGCTCACGCTCCAACTGCCGCTCGGCGGTGCGCGCGCGCTCGGCGAGATCGTCGATCACGGCTTGCGGCAGGCCCGGCGGCGGCCCGATCCATTTCTCCGGCAGAAGATCTACAAACACGCGCTCGGCCGCCGGCATGACGTTCAGCTTGATCCGGTGCGCGAGCGCAATACGGACGGCGGAGCCGTCGGGGTCGCGGCGCGCGGCGCTGATCAGGTCCGGTGCGGCGGCGTTGAGCGTGTCGACGTCGACATTCACCGGCCGCGCGAAGTTGATGATCATGATCAGGTTGTTCGTCGTCACCTTCGCCGCGACCTCCTGGTCGAAGCGGAACAGCATGCGGGTGAAGCCGTCTTCCCTGCTGATCTTGACCGTGCCGTGCACCGGCTCTTCGGCGCGCGCAGGCGACGCGAAGGCTGCCAAGGCGAGGCACAGCGCGACGACGGCGAGCCGCCCCGCCCGCGCAAGCGCGTGCGACGGGCGGTCTTGCATCTCCAAACCGTGAGGAGGCAGAGCCGTCATCCAAACCGATCCGGCCGGCGAACAGTGCCGGCTGGCTGAAAGCCTAGTGGCGGGCGTTTAAGGAGGCGTTAACCGTGAGGGCGCGGTTTATTGCTTGATCGGCCGGCCGTCGATCTTCGGCAACTGATCCGGGCCGGCCTTGTTGCCGCTCGCCCGGCGCGCCAGTTCGACCGTCAGGCGCTCGGCCGATTCCGGCGTCATCTGCCCCAGGATTTCGGCCATCTTGGCCGGCTTCATCTGGGTCGACACCTCGATCAACACCTTCATGTCGAGCCGGTCGAAGATGCGGGCCGCGTCCTTCGACTTCATGTTCTCGTACATGACGACGATGCCCTTGAAGCGGTCGGCATCGGTCTGCTTCTGCTGCGTCTCGGCGTGGTCGACGCGCAATTCCATCGTCTTGAGCTCGCCGAGCTTGGCATCCATGCGCTGCTCGGCCGCCTTGAGCAGGTTCTCGCGCATGTCGAGCTCGCGGCTGCGGCTGTCGAGCGACTGGCGGCGCTCCTGCAGGCGCTCAAGCACGGCGCGCTCCCCGGGCGACGTCATCCGGCCGGGCGCGCCCTGCACCACCGCCCCGCCCACCTCGACCTTGGTCGGCTCCGGCGGCTTGTCGCTCACCGGCATGCCGGCGATCTTGCTCGGCTTTTCCTCGTGGCCTTCGCCCTTGCCCTCTTCCTTCTTCTCGGTCTTGTGCTCGCCGACCGAGCCGGTGATGTCGCGACTATCGCCGCTGAAATTGAACATCTCCTGCGCCCAGGGCTTGGCCGACGCCGTGCGCGTTTGCGGCTTCGTGGCGGCCCCGTCGGCGATGACGATCTTCGGATAGTCCGGCACGCTTTCCGCGGTCGTGACCTTCAGTCCGGTGGAGTCGCGGTTCTGCATGCGCTCGGCGAGCGTGTAGCCGCCGTCGAAGACGAGGCCCGAGACCTTGAGCACGAACAGGCTGATCGTCGCCAGGAGGACGACCGGAATCAACCTGACATCGCGCCAGAAATACTTCACGCCGCGAGCCCCTTGAGCCGGGCGCGAGCGCGCTCGGCGAAGGCCTGCGCCGCGGCGGCAACGACGGCCGGATCGGGCGGCGTCGCACGCTCGGGCTCCGGCGCGCCGGCCGGACGAGCGACCGCGGCGATCCGCGCAAGCTTGCCGAGCAGCGTCTCGGCCGCCTTCATCTTCTGTTCGATCTCGCCCGAGAGCTCCTCGCTGCGCGCGAGCTTGGCGGACAGCACCTGCTCACCCTCGCGCATCGTCTGCTTGAGGCCGCCGATCGCGCGCTCGGCGATCTCGGTCGCGGTCACGAGCTCGGAGATCGTCACCCGCAGCGACTGCTCGTCGGCCTTGAGGAGGCGGAGCTGCTTGTTGAGCCGCACGCAATAGAGAATCGTCAGCAGCAGCAGGACCGAGACCATGCTCTCGATCGCGAATCCGAAGTGGTAGTTCACGGTGCCTCCAAACGACTGCTCGCCTCGTCCGCTTTCTCGAACATGGCGAATGTGGTGCGCGGCTTGCGCAATATCTTGCCGACGCGCACGGCGACGCGGTCGCCAACGCGGCCCATGCGGCCTTCGGTCATGGTCACGTCGCCGCAGCGGACGGTGACCATCGCATCCGGCTTGAGCTCCAGCATCAGCGTGTCGCCGACCTCGAGCTGCATCATGCGGCGCAGCGGCAGCCGTGCCTCATAGAGCACGGCGTCGACTTCAATCTGCGCCTGGCCGATTTCGGTGGCGAGATGGCCTTCCCAGATCGGGTCGCGGCCGAACTTCTCGCCCATGAACATCTGGAGGAGCGTGGCGCGGATCGGCTCGATCGTCGCATAGGGCAGCAGCAGTTCGACCGTGCCGCCGCGATCCTCCATGTCGATGCGCAGGCGCACCAGGATCGCCGCATTGGCCGGCCGCGAGATCGCGGCGAAGCGCGGGTTCGTCTCCAGGCGGTCGATGTTGAACTTGACCGGCGACAGCGGCTTGAAGGCGAGCTCGGCGTCGGCGAGCACGACCTCGATCAGGCGCTTGACCAGGCTCGTCTCGATCGTCGTGTACGGCCGCCCTTCGACGCGCACGGCGCTCTGGCCGCGGCGGCCGCCGAGCAGCACGTCGATGATCGAATAGATCAGGCTCGAATTGACCGTGACGAGGCCGAAGTTCTCCCACTCCTCGGCCTTGAAGACGCCGAGGATGGCCGGCAGCGGAATGGAGTTGAGATAGTCGCCGAAGCGCACCGAGGTGATGCGGTCGAGCGAGACTTCGACGTTGTCCGAGGTGAAATTGCGCAGGCTCGTCGTCATCAACCGCACCAGGCGGTCGAAGATGATTTCGAGCATCGGCAGGCGCTCGTAGGAGACCATCGCCGAATCGATGATCGAGCGGATGCCGGAATTGTCGTTGAGCGAGACGTCGGAGAGACTGAAGCCGAGAAGACTGTCGATCTCGTCCTGATTGAGGATGCGCTCGGCGCCGCCCTTGCCGGCCTGGAGAGCGTCGCCGTCGTCGACCATCGCCGCCCACTGGGCGGCCGCCTCCTCGCTCGCAGGCGGGGCGACGCCCGGAGGCGACGCCGTCTCGGCATCGAGCGCCTGGCCCCATTCGGCGGCGAGCGCGTCCTGATCGATTGCGGGAGTATCGGCCATGGTTCAGATCGTCACTGGACGACGATTTCCTTGAACAGGACCGCGGTGATGTGGTTGGGCGCCAGCACCGCGTTGACGCGACGCGTCAGCTCTTCCTTGAGCCGGTAGAGGCCGGCCGAGCCGTCGAGGTCGGTCGGGCGCAATTCGCGCAGATAGGTCTGGAAGGCGTCCATCACCCGCGGCATCAGCGGCTTGATGCGCTCGACGAGGTCTGCCTCCGGCAGTTCGAGCACGACCTTGACCTTGAGATATTGCGTGCGGTCGGAGCCCGAATTGGCGAGGTTGACCAGCACGTCGGGCAGATCGACGAAGGTCGCCGGCTTGACCACGGCCTCCTTCGGCTTCTCCGCCTTGGCCTCGTGGCCGCCGAACATGAACTTGTAGCCGCCGAAGCCGCCGCCGCCCAGAACGAGCAGCCCGACGGCCGCGATGATGATCGTCTTCTTCGAGAATTTCGATTTCGGCTTGGCTGCGGCTTCGGCGTCCGGCTCTGCGTCGTCCGCTTCCGCCTTCTTCTTGCTTTTGGCAGCCATGACAGTCCCCGCTTCCCACCGTCGGACCGGTGCGGCAAAGGCCCTCGCAATGCGAGCCGTGCCGCGTCCGTGCCCCCGTGAACCGAAGCTAGGTCGGCATGGTTAACGGTTCCTTTATCCAGCACGTCTGGCGGGAATTTTTTGCCGGGTCGAAACCGCTTTTTGCCGCACCAGCCAAACCGTTGGTTCGACCTATCTATATGATTTAACTAAATTTAGTGAGTTGGCACGCCGTCTGCAACAGTTCTCGCATCCGCCCCGGTTTGGGAGAACCGGACGGTAAATGGATGAGCGGCCATTGCGAGCCTCGGGAGGGCGAGCGGCGGCTGCGAAATCAGGGGAGCTGCCGATGCAGAATGCATTTCTGGTCGGACTGTCGCGTCAGGTCGCGCTCAGCCGTGAGCTCGACGTGGTGGCGAACAACATCGCGAACATGAACACCGGTGGCTACAAGGCCGACGGTTCGCTGTTCGAGGAATATCTGGCGACGAACGCCCGCTCGGACACCGGCGGCCGCATCAGCTTCGTGCGCGACCGCGGCATCTGGCACGACATGACCGCGGGCCAGGTCGAGAGCACCGGCAACCCGCTCGATGTCGCCATCGACGGCGACGCGTTCTTCGCTGTGCAGACCGCGCGCGGCGAACGCTACACCCGCAACGGTGCCTTCCACATCAACGCCACCGGCCAGCTCGTGACCGGCGAAGGCGACCCCGTGCTCGGCACCGCCGGCCCAATCACCTTCCAGCCGAACGACAAGCAGATCTCGATCGCCAAGGACGGCACGATCAGCGTGCGTGAGGGATCGAACAAGACCAGCACCCTGCGCGGGACGCTGCGTCTCGTTGCCTTCGCCAGGCCGCAGCAATTGCAGAAGGACGGCGGCAGCACCTTCAAGGCGTCCGCCGGCGACGCACCGCAGGACACGACCAAGGCGAGCGTGGCGCAGGGCGCGCTCGAGAAATCCAACGTGCGCGGCGTCGTCGAGATGTCGCGCATGATCGAAATCACCCGCTCCTACACGCAGGTGGCGACGCTGCTCCAGCAGCAAAGCGACCTCAGCCAGCAGTCGATCGACAAGCTGGCCGACGTGCCGAACTGACGCAAAGGACACTGACACATGCGCGCGCTCTCCACCGCAGCGACCGGCATGATGGCCATGGAGCTCAACGTCCAGGTCATCTCGAACAACCTCGCGAACATGACGACGACGTCCTACAAGCGCCAGCGCGCGGAATTCCAGGACCTCCTCTACGATCACCTCAGCCGCGTCGGCACACAGACCTCGGCGCAGGGCAACATGCTGCCCGTGGGCATCGATCTCGGCTCCGGCGTCAAGACCGTCGGCACCGGCCGCCTGATGTCGCAGGGCAGCCTGAACCAGACCACAAATCCGATGGACGTCGCGATCCGCGGCGACGGCTTCTTCAAGATCCAGATGCCGGACGGCACCTACAATTATACGCGCGACGGCTCGTTCAAGACCGACGCGCAAGGCCGCATTGTGACCGCGCAGGGCAATGTCGTGCAGCCGGCGATCACCATCCCGGCGAACGCGACCGGCCTCACCATCAACGCCCAGGGCCAGGTCTCGGTGATCCCGACCGGCACCACCACGCCGACCATCCTCGGGCAGTTGACGCTGACGCGCTTCATCAATCCGGCCGGCCTGCTGCCGATCGGCGACAACATGTACCAGGAGACGCCCGCCTCAGGCACGCCGCAGGACGGCCTGCCCGCGACCGACGGCGCCGGCGACCTGCTGCAAGGCAGCCTCGAGCAGTCGAACGTCGATTCCGTCTCGGAGATCACCAACCTGATCACCGCGCAACGCGCCTACGAGATGAACTCGAAGGTGATCACGGCCGCCGACCAGATGCTCCAGGCAACCTCCAACCTGATGCGCTGAGGCAGACACATGATCCGCTTCGCACTCGCCCTTGCCGCCTCGCTCACGCTCTGCGCCACCGCAATGGCGCAATCGGCGTCGGCGCCGCCGCGCCCCGTCCTCAAGGCGGAAGCGACCGTGACCGGCGACCTCGTCCGCGTCGGCGATCTTGTCGACAATGCCGGCATGATCGCCGGCGAGCCGATCTTCCGCTCGCCCGATCTCGGCATGACCGGCACCGTGCCGGCGACGGCCGTGGTCGAGGCGGTCCGCGCGCACGCGCTGATCGGGCTCGACACGGCCGGCCTGACCGAGGTGAAGGTGACGCGCGCGGCGCGCATGATCCCGGCGAGCGCGGTCGAGGACGAGCTGGCCCGAGCGCTGTCCGAGCAGTACCAGCTCGGCGCGACCAAGGACATCACCATCAATTTCGACCGCGCGGTGCGCGCGCTGTACGTGTCGCCGGCGGCGATCGGCGAGCCGCGCGTGTCGCGCCTCACCTACGACGCGCGCAGCGGCCGCTTCGACGCCGACATCGACCTGCCGACCGGCGCCGCGACCCACGGCACGCTGCGGCTCGGCGGACGCGCGCTGGCGACGCTGGAAGTCGTCGTGCTCGCCCATGCCGTCGACCGCGGCGCCGTCATCCGCGACGCCGACATCGACGTGGAGCGGCGGCCGCGCGCCGAAGTCGGCCGCGACGCGATCACCGACCGCGACCGCGTCGTCGGGCTCGCCGCCCGCGAGCACCTGCAGGCCGGCCGTCTCATGCGCAGCATCGACCTGATGCGGCCGGAGGTGGTCCAGCGCAACGAGACGGTGACGCTGGTCTACGAAATTCCCGGCATCACGCTCACCGTGCGCGGCAAGGCGACCGAAGGCGGCGCGCAGGGCGACGTCATCTCGGTGCTCAACGAACAATCCAAGCGCCTGCTCCAGGGCGTGGTGGTCGCGCCGGGCCGCGTCGCCATCGGCATGGGCAGCCCGCGCCTCGCCGCCAATCTGCCGCAGGTCGGCCAGACCAGCACGTCCACTCCGGTCCGTTAAGTTTTCGGCGCCCCTCGCGCCACAAAGCGAAAGCAACGTCGATGAAACCTCTCCCTGTCCTGCGTGTCACGGTTCTCGCGGTGCTGGCCGGCTCGCTTCTGAGCGGCTGCGCGGCGGTCGACCGGCTCAAGAACATCGGCCAGCAGCCGCCGCTGTCGGAGATCGACAACCCGACGGCGCGGCCGGGCTACAAGCCGGTGCAGATGCCGATGCCGGCGGCGCAGCCCGCCTCGTACAATCCGAATTCGCTGTGGCGCAACGGCTCTCGCGCCTTCTTCAAGGATCAGCGCGCGCACCAGATCGGCGACATTCTGACGGTGCAGGTCAACATCACCGACAAGGCGATCATCGCCAACGAGACGCAGCGCTCGCGCGACACCAAGGAAGATTCGGGCATCGACAACTTCTTCGGCAAGAGCAAGGTGCCGGTTCTTAATTCGGCCGTGCCGACGCGCATCTTCACCTCGGACTCGACGACGTCGCTCGACGGCAAGGGCTCGGTCAACCGGTCCGAGGCGCTGCAGACGAACGTCGCGGCCGTCGTCACCCAGGTGCTGCCGAACGGCAACCTCGTCGTCGAAGGCCGGCAGGAAATCCGCGTCAACTTCGAGATCCGCGAGCTGATCGTCGGCGGCATCGTCCGGCCGGAGGACATCCAGAGCGACAACACGATCGACTCGACCAAGATCGCCCAGGCCCGCATCGCCTATGGCGGCCGCGGCCAGATCACCGACGTGCAGCAGCCCCGCTATGGCTCGCAGGTGCTCGACGTGATCCTGCCGTTCTGACCCAGCGGGCGGACGCGCGGCCCTCCCCGATCAGGCCGCGCCCGCCCAGATCTCCCGCGCCTTTTCCCGTCTCGCGAGCGGGACAAGGCGTAAACGCCGCGGCCTCCGGTAGCTCCCTGCCGGAGGCCGTTGGTTTTTTTGGGGGGCAAATCTCCGCCGTTGACAATCACTGATTGTGAGGGAGAAATATACAGCCACAATCACCCATTGCATCCATAACTTCGAATTATGCAGCCCACATCCCCACTTCCGTTCCAACCCTACGACCTGCTCAAGGGGATGGAATTCGTCGCCGTATGGATCATGCTTGTGTTCGTGATCGCTCTCGCGTTTGGCTTTCGAGCGCAATACCGACTGATGAACAAATACGACGGGGCGCATCCAAGCGACCCGCGGTATTCGCAATCGGAATTCACGCTTCGCTATATTAAGCAGGTCATATTTGCAGCCTTAGGATACCAAGGCGAAGAACGAGAGAGGCAATCACTCGACAGTTTGACGGAGGGCTGGATTCAGACCAATTTCTTCAAGATTTTTTTTCGGTTTGCTATTTTTTATTTCGTTTATATCTGGGCGCTTATATTGACAACTCGCGCCATATTCTTTGACCCTGTAACCAGCGACATCCATTTTTTATCATACACGTCGAAGCAATTGTTCGGCTTCGGAATGATCGGGCTGTATATCGCATCGAACTCCCTATTCGATATCCTATCTATATTCTTCACTGTTCGAAATCTCATAAGGATACAAGAGCGACCAACGCTGAATAGTGCCGCTTTCTATCTAGGTAAGAATATTTTGTACTGCTTTGCCTTTTTTATTCTCTCTCAAATGTTCTCAAACTTAATTTGGCCTCTGAAAGTTGGACTTCAGATACCGCTGTTCGAGCGATTGTTTAGCCCGGCCATCGCCCTCTGGCCCTATGCCTTCATTATCGATGCAAGCACGTCGCCCCCTGAATACCTGCATTTACTATTTCCAGGGCAGATCTTAATCACGGGCACTGTATTTCTGCCGACGCTGGTTGCAGTGCTTCTATTCGCCGCATCGGCGGTCATGCTCCGAATTTCTCAGCCGCTAAAGCGATTTATAATAGCAGAAGATTTGACCATGCTAGGCATTGTTGTTACGCCCGCGCCGGGACAGAAACCAACTTACCAATTTCGCTGTCTCAACGGTTTGACCATTGGTATCGTCTCGGGCCTAATCGCAACTGCAATCTGGGAGTGGCTTAAAATTGTCATCTCTTTCGTGTGACGATAAAGTGCGCAATTCGACATTCGCCGAAGTCGCTAAAGGCCAATTGGCTCGACGAAAAGAAGTATTCCCATATCCTGATTATCTTTTTTGCGTCATGTGAACCGACGCCAATTTCCGCCAGCCGGCTTTCGCACTGAGACCGCTTTTCGAAGAGATTGTCTTTCCAGAATTGCAAAGTTTTGAAATAGTGCCACTTCGGATGCGTATATATCTGCAGAAGCTCACAATCGGAATGTTCTATGCCGTCTATTACTTCCGAAATGGTGGGAATATAGCCGCCCGGAAAGATATTTCTGTCGATCCATGCGTCTGGTGACATTTCGCGTTCGTCCACCATGCTGTGAACTAGTGCGGTGCCATCTTCAACAAGGAACTGGGCAATTCTGTCGAAAAAACTTTTGTATTGAAATTTGCCAACGTGCTCGAGCATCCCTACAGAAATGACCTTTTCAAATCGACCTGTTGGCTCATATGACGCGTAATCGGCACAAACGAACCTAAGTCTTTCGGCAGCTGGGCTTGCCGTCTTGCGCTGGTTGCAATAGGCAACCTGCGCCTGGGAAATCGTGATGCCAGTCACGTGGCAACCATAAATCTCCGCGAAGGGAAACGGCGCGTACCCCCAGCCGGTTCCCAAATCGAGCAGAGTCTGGCCGGCTTTAAGCTTAATGCGATCCGCTATCACTTGAAGCTTGTTACGTTGGGCCTCCTCTAGCGAGGAATTATCCTTGTCGAAGAAGGCGCAGGTGTATGAAAGCGACTGACCTAAGATTAATTCCATGAAAAGCGCGTCGGTATTGTAATGATCGACGACAGCTCTCGTGGATCGGATTGGAAATACTCGCTGCTTTAGCGCATCGCGGAATAGGTGGATGCGATTCGCAATTAGATACCAATTCTGGAGCCTTGAATTCTCCCGTGACCGAATGAGGTAGAGAAATTCGAAAAGACGCTCTGGCTGCACATGCCAATGCCCCTCAACATAAGACTGGCCGACCCCGAGGTCCGGTCTAAGTAAAATACGAATTGTTTGATACAGGTTCGGCAGCTGCACTTCGATCGTCGAGCCGCTTTGACTATTGCGCTCGGAAATAGGCGTAATTCTCTCCGAATCCAGCAGGCTTTGAAATATGCGACGGACGATTCGTGCTGCAATGGGCTGCATATGCATGTGGGCTGCATAATTCGAAGTTATATGTGCTGGCCGTGTCAGCGTTTCCCCTGCCAAAATGCGCTTCCTTAGTCCCAGGAGCGCGTACCCCATGTCCTTCCGTACCTGCGTCACCGATTTCCTCCGCCACTGCGCCGCGCGGCGCCAATTGTCCGAACACACGGTACGGGCCTACGCCCACGACCTCGCCGATTTCCGCAAGTTCGCAGGCGCGGGCGTTGCGCCCGCCGAGATTTCAACCGACGCGCTCTCGCGCTACGTGGAAGACATGCTCGGCAAACGCCATCTCTCGGCGGCGACGGTGCGGCGGCGCTTCGCGTGCCTGCGCGCCTTCTTCCGCTTCAGCGCCGAGCGCGAGGTCTTCACCGATCCTTTCACCGGATTGAAACTGCAGCTGCCGCGGCGCAAGCGGCTGCCGCGCGCGCTGTCCCGCCCCGAGATCAGGTCGTTGATGGCGGCGCTCCCGCCCGCCGCGCCCGCATCCGGTGGCGCCGACGACGTGCTCGCCACCGCCGTCGGCCTCATGGTCGCGACCGGTATCAGGGTCGGCGAGCTCTGCCGCCTCGCGCTCGAGGACGTCTCGCCGGACGGCGCGACGGCCCGCGTCCACGGCAAGGGCTCGCGCGACCGCATCGTCTACGTCAGCGACGCCCGGCTCCGCCGCGCCTTGCGCGCGCACGTGGCGTCGCGCCGCCGCGCCGACGGCCCGCGCGCCCCGCTCTTCCTCAATCGCAACGGCGCGGCGCTGAAGACGCAGTCGATCCGCTCGCGCCTCAAGCGACACGCGCGCCAGGCCGGCCTCGCGCGTCGCGTCACGCCGCACATGCTGCGCCACACCGCGGCGACGCTCCTGATCGAAACCGGCGTCGACATCCGCTTCGTGCAGCGCCTGCTCGGCCATTCCAGCATCGCAACCACCGAGATCTACACGCACGTCTCCGACGAGGCTTTGCGCACGACGCTCGAGCGCGCCAATGTGCTGGCCTCGCTGTCACGCCGCGCGGCCGGGCCGCATGCGGGCGATTGACGCCGCGGCGCCCCCAAAACGAAAAAGCCCGGCGCGATCGCCGGGCTTTTCCATATGCGGATGCTGGCCTTGCGCGTTCAGTCGTCGCGATAGACGCGCTCGCGGCGCTCGTGCCGCTCCTGCGCCTCGACCGACAGGGTCGCGATCGGGCGCGCCTCGAGGCGGCGCAGCGAGATCGGCTCGCCGGTTTCCTCGCAATAGCCGTAGGTGCCGTCGTCGATGCGGGTGAGCGCCTCGTCAATCTTGGCGATCAGCTTGCGCTGGCGGTCGCGCGCGCGCAGCTCGATGGCGCGGTCGGTCTCCGACGACGCGCGGTCGGCGAGGTCGGGATGATTCTGGTTCTCTTCCTGCAGGTGCTGCAGCGTTTCCTTGGCTTCCTTGAGGATGTCCTCACGCCAGGCCATGAGCTTCGCGCGGAAATACTCGCGCTGGCGCTCGTTCATGAACGGCTCCTTGTCCGAGGGCCGGTAGTTTTTGTTCTTCGCCAACATCCCACTCAACTCCCCTGTGTCTTCTTATGTCGTTGCGTAGAGTCGTACCCCTCTACGTGCGGCAGGCTTATATACGTGCGCATTCGGCCGGACAATAACTTCCGCGCGCCATGTTCATAGCCTGATTCACGTGACAATTCAGTGACTTGCCGTTTCGCAGGCAGCGCGCTGCCCATGCCGCGGGCAGGATTTGAATGTCGCGTTGGGAGGTATCGAGGAGCTACTGCACGCCGGCCTTGGCGAGTTCCACAGCCACGCGGAGGTCAATCTCCGAGAGCACCGTATCGAGCCCCGGATCGCCGCTCTCTTCGGTCAGGCCTTCCGATGCGACTTTCAGGCGCGCCAGCGTCGACTGATCGAGATTGCCGTCGAGCAGACCGAGCTTGAGACGCTCGAGCACGTCGAGCGCGTTGCGGCCCTTGGCGACCGCCCGCTTCCGGCGCTCGGTCGCGGTCTCGACACCCTGGAGCGCCAGCAGCGCATCGACCGTCGAGATCGCACGCAGGCCGGCGCTTTGTCCGGTCGCCTGCGACGTCACTTCTTCCGAGACGCTGAAGCCGCCGCCGGCACTCCGCCGCGCCGCGGCCGGCCGTGCGGCGAGCGCCGTCCCGTTCGCTCCGTAGATGCGCATCGCTCAGCAATCCCCCGCGGGCCGCGCCCCGAATGCCTCCACCCTGCGCCGGTATGGTTAACCCCCGGTAAAGACACGGCAAAACTTGCCGCCCGGACCGCTTTCTGCCGGGCCCGCGGGCAGCGCGCCCACCCTCCGATATCAAAAATAAGCCAGCCTTTTCAGATGCTTGCCCGACCGGGCGGGAACTGGCACGCCGTTCGCAAGAGAAGGGCCAGTCATACGTCACATTGGGGAGCAGTGATGACGAGGACCCTTGCCGCCGCGCTCGTCGCGGCTTTGATGGCCATGCTTGTCCCTGGTAGCGCCGGGGCGACGTCGCGCATCAAGGACCTCGCCAATATCGAAGGCATCCGCCAGAACCAGCTCATTGGTTATGGGCTGGTCGTGGGCCTCAATGGTACGGGCGACACCCTCAACAACATTCCCTTCACCAAACAGTCGCTGCAGGCGATGCTCGAGCGCCTCGGCGTCAACATTCGCGGCCAGACGCTGCGGACAGGCAACGTCGCAGCCGTGATGGTCACCGCCAACCTGCCGCCGTTCGGGACGCAGGGCACGCGCATCGACATCACAGTTTCCGCGCTCGGCGACTCCAAGAGCCTCCAGGGCGGCACCCTGCTCGTCACGCCCCTGCTCGCCGCCGACGGCAATGTCTACGCCGTCGGCCAGGGCTCGGTCGCGATCGGCGGTTTCCAGGCCGAAGGCGAAGCCGCCAAGATTGTGCGCGGCGTGCCGACCGTCGGCCGCATCTCGAACGGCGCCATCATCGAGCGCGAGATCGAATTCAACCTCAATCGCCAGAGCCAGCTGCGCATGGCGCTGCGCAACCCGGATCTGACCACGGCCAAGCGCATCGCCGCCGCCGTCAACGACTATATCGGCGTGCCGACGGCGGAGCCGCTCGATCCGGCGACGGTCGGCATCACCGTGCCCTCGCAATATCGCGGCAACGTCATCAAGCTGCTGACCGAGGTCGAGCAATTGCAGGTCGAGCCCGACGAGGCCGCGAAGATCGTCATCGATGAGCGCTCCGGCATCATCGTCATGGGCCGCGACGTGCGCGTGTCCATGGTTGCGGTGGCGCAGGGCAACCTCACCGTCACCATCACCGAGACGCCGCAGGTCAGTCAGCCGACGCCGTTCTCGCGCGGCGGCACCACCGTCACCGTGCCGCGCACGCGCATCGGCGTGCAGGAGGACGGCAAGAAGCTCGCCGTGGTCAAGGACGGCGTCTCGCTTCAGCAACTCGTCGACGGCCTGAACGCACTCGGCATCGGGCCGCGCGACCTCATCGCCATCCTCCAGGCGATCAAGGCCGCCGGCGCGATCCAGGCCGACATCGAGGTGATGTGATGACGAGCGCCCTCTCCCTGCCGACGCCTGGCCTGTCTGCGACCGACCTGCTCGCCCGCGCGCAGAGCGCCGCCGCCGCCGCCGCCGCGAAGATCGACACGCCCGCCAAGGCGAAGGCGATGGCCGCAGCGCGCGACTTCGAGGGCATTTTTCTCAATTCGATGTTCCAGAGCATGGAGACCGGCATCGACGGCGACGGGCCGTTCGGCGGCAAGGGCGGCGCCGGCGTGTGGCGCTCGATGCTGACCGACCAATATGCGCGGCAGATCGCCAAGTCCGGCGGCGTCGGCATCGCGGCGCATGTCTATCAGAGCCTGCTCGCCCATCAGGAGGGACGGTCGTGACCAATCCCGCTTCGGAGAAGATCGGCACCGCGGCCGAGGCCGAGCGCGTCATCGACAGCCTCAACACGATCATGGACCGCCTGATCGAGACGGTCGAGCGGGAGACCGCGCATATGCGCAAGGGTCGCCTGCGCGACGCGCTCGCGCTCGAGACGGAGAAGCAGGAGCTCGCGGCGCGCTATGCCGCCGAAAGTAACCGCGTGCGGGCGTCGCAGGCGGAAATCGCCAAGTCGCTGCCGCAGGCGCTGGCGAAATTGCGCGATCGCCACGCGGCCTTCGAGTCGCTGCTGCAGACGAACCTGACGGTGGTCGCGACCGCGCACGCCGTCTCCGAAGGCATCATTCGCGGCGTGTCGGGCGAGCTCGCGCGCAAGCAGACGCCCTCGACCTACGGCGCGGGCGGACGCGCCACTGCGCCGAGCCGGCGCTCCGGCCAGCCGCTGGCGATCAGCCGCACGCTCTGAAAAGGCCTGGCGCCGCCAGGGCTATGTCGTGATCTTGATCCCGGTCGTCCCGTCGATCTGGGTGCCGTCGGCGAGCGTGATGACGTTGGTATTCGTATTGAGCGTCGAGCCGCCGCCGAGGTCGACCAGCGAAGCCGGGTCGACATATTTGAGCCCAGTGGTCGTATCGATCTGCGAACCATCCTCCATGGTGAGGATGTTCGAGTTCGTGTCGAGATACGAACCGTTCGGGAAATAGATGAACGGATCCAGCGTATTGGTCGGCTGCACCATCGTCTGCGTCTGCTGCAGCGAGGTGAGCGCGTCGGTCAGCGCCTTCTCCTGCCGCGCCTGGTCGTTCTGCGACGCGATCTGGGCGTAGAAGCTCGACGCGCTCGTCATGTTGTTGGACGAGATCGACGCGAATGCGTTCGAGAACGAGCTCGACTGGCTGAGAAAGTTGCCGATACTGCCGTCGTTCGAGCCGGCATCCTGAAGGGCGCCGAGCATGCCGCCCTGGTTCTGCGAATTCTTGATCGCAGTGAAGGCGCCCGCCAGCCAGCTATTGGCGCCGAGACCGCCTGAAGCGATGACGCTCATGACCACGCAACCTTCCGCGCCCCGCGGCAATCAATAGTCCCGCGTCCTTAACAAAGCGTGGCGATCCCGTGGCGGCCGGCGGCGCCGTCGCACCAGGCCGGCCGAAAACGGCACGATTACAGGCCGCATCCAATTCCAATTTGAATCAAAGGCCGCCGGCCCCGCTAATAGTCACCAACCATTAACCATAAGCCTTAAGCGGCTGTTTGGACGCCTATGCGATGAAAGACGCCGATCCAATGGATCGCGACTAAACGCCAGTACGGCACAGAGACCAGAAAGGTACCTGCAATGTCTTCGATCGTTCTCTCGGCGGGCGTGCGTTCGAACCTGCTGCAGCTGCAGCAGACTTCGGACCTGATCACGCAGACCCAGACCCGGCTCGCTACCGGCCTGCGCGTGAACTCCGCTCTCGACAATCCGAACAACTACTTCACCGCTCAGGGCCTCAACAACCGCGCCAGCGACCTGGGCAACCTCCTCGACTCGATGTCGTCCGCCATCAATACGATCCAGGCGGCCAACAACGGCATCTCGGCGATCACCAAGCTGGTCCAGTCGGCCCAGTCGCTGGTCAGCCAGGCCCAGCAGACCTCGGACACGACGGTCCGCGCCAGCCTGTCGAGCCAGTTCGACTCGATCCGCACCCAGATCGACAAGCTCGCGGGTGACTCGGGCTTCAACGGCATCAACTTGCTGAACGGCAACAACCTGACCGTCACGATGAACGAGACGGGCACTTCGAGCGTCACCGTGTCGGGCGTCACCGATACGAGCGCCAGCGCCCTCGCGATCAACGCTTCGGCCAACAACTGGGCCGGCGCGTCGGACATCTCGACGGCCTCGACCCAGCTGACGTCGGCTCTGACCACCCTGCGCTCGCAGGCCCAGACCCTCGGCGCCAGCCTCTCGACCGTGCAGATCCGCCAGGA
>JBQCFB010000174.1:0-5591 GCA_051959715.1 Pseudolabrys sp. | reverse complement strand
GCGAGGCCGAGCGGCCAGAACGCCCAGAAGCCGAGGACGATCAGCGCGATCCAGGCGGGTTTGCCGAATTCGTCGAGCTTGGCGGTGATTGGCATGGTCAGCCTCGCGTGAATGTAAATAACATTTACATGGATAGGGACGGCCGGGGCGGATGTCAACACCCTTCACATTCAATTAGGCGCGCCATTGGCCGGCGGAAGACCTTTCCGGCACGGCCACCCGCCCTGCCTGGCCCTGCCGGCGCGATGCAATTCTTTGTCGGGGCTTGAGGATTTGGCCGGCAGCGGACCGCGGCGGCCGCGCAAAAATATTTTCAGGTGCGACCCGAGGTCGCCCCTCCGGAAATACCGAGGCCGCGCAGATAGACGAGCACCGCCGCCTCCAGCAATTCCTCCGGCGGCATGGGCAGCGTCCGCCGCGCCGCGTCGCCGCGGCCGAACAGCGAGGCGATGCCGTGCGTCATCGACCAGATGTGCAGCGCCACCATGAGCGCCGGCGGCCGGCCCTTCGCCGGCATCATCGCGACGAGTTTCTCCGCGGCGGCGCGCAGCACGTTGAACGCGCGCTCGCTGGCGTCGCGCAAGGCCGCATTGCTGTCGGCCGACACGCCGGCTTCGAACATCGCCGAATAGAACGACGGCTCGTCCCTGGCGAAGGTCAGATAGGCCTTGCCGAGACGATCGAAGGCCGTGAGCACGTCGGGCGCGCCGTCCTTCCACGCCTCGAGCAGCGCCCCGGTGAACTGCTCGAAGCCGCGCAGGGCGACGTCCGCGAGCAGCGCGTCGCGGTCGCGATAATGGCGATACGGCGCGGCCGGGCTCACGCCCGCCCAGCGCGCGGCGTCGGCGAAGGTGAAGCCGGCCGGACCTTTCTCGGCGATCAGCGCCAGCGCGGCGCGCACCAGAGCTTCCTTGAGGTTGCCGTGGTGATAGCCGCGCGGACCGTCGCCACGCTTGCCCCAGCTCATCCGCGAATCCCGCTTGAAATGTGAAGGGTTCTTACATGAGCGCGGCGCGCGCGTCGATGCCGCGCTTGACGCCGCGGCGGGCCGGCGGTTGTCTTTTGCGGCGTCACAACCGAACCTGTCCGCCATGCTCACGCCCGCCACCGCCGATCTGCCGCCGCCGACCGAGACCGGCGCGCTCGGCATCCACCACCTCAAGCGGCTGTGGGCGCGCGCCATGGCGCAGCAGCGCGGCGCCGCGCCGCCGGCGACGATGCACGAGCGTCATCTCGACATGCTCGTCATCCATGCCTGCGGCGTCGGGCTCGAGCAGACCAACGACTTCTTCAGCCGCCATCCGGACTTCGACGCGTTCGAGCGCTGGATCGTCGCGACGACCGGCGGCGTCGATCCGGCGCAGGTCGCACGCATCAATGCCGCAGTCGCCGGCGCACCGCTGCCGGACGACACGGCGCGCCGCCTTGCAGCGATCGACGCGAGCGCGCCGGTGCTCAGCGGCGACGATCTCGCGCACTGGCGCGAGCACGGCTACGTCGTGCTGCACGACGCCGTGCCGGCCGAGACGCGCCACGCCGCTGCGCAAGCGATCTACGACCATCTCGGCGCGTCACCCGGCGATCCGGACTCGTGGTACGTCGCCAACGACCATGGCATCATGGTGCAGTACTTCCAGCACCCGGCCTTCGCCGCCAATCGCGCCGGCCCGCGCATCCACAAGGCGTTCTCTCAATTGTGGGGCACGGCCGATCTTTGGGCGACGACCGATCGCGTCGGTTTCAACGTGCCCGAGCGGCCGGGCCATACATTCCGCGGGCCGCACCTGCACTGGGACGTCAGCGTCAAGACGCCGATCCCGTTCTTCACCGGCGGGATTTTATATTTGACCGACACGCCGCCCGAGCAGGGCGCGTTCACGCTCGTTCCGGGCTTCCAGAACTGGGGTGAGGACTGGCTGAAGAGCCTGCCGCCCGGCGCCGATCCGCGCAGCCATGACCTGCACGCGCTCGGCGCCATTCCGATCGGTGGCCGCGCCGGCGACCTCGTGATCTGGCACCTCGCGCTGCCGCATGGCGCCAGCCCCAACCGCGGCGCGCGCCCGCGGCTCGTCCAGTACATCAACATGTTTCCGGCGGTGTACGACGAGCAGGAGGAGTGGATTTGATCGCAATCAGCGCTGGCGCGCCTGGAGCGGCAGGTCGTCGAACAAGGTCGGTCCGCCCGGCTGCGCGCGCTCGATGGTGAGCAGCTTCAATTTCGTGTCGACGCCGCCCGGCGCGGAGAAGCCGCCGGTCTTGCCACTCGCCGCCAGCACGCGGTGGCACGGCATGACGATCGGGCACGGATTCTCGCCGAGCGCCTGCCCGACCGCGCGCGCCAGCGCCTTGTCGCCGAGCCGCTCGGCGACCTCGCCATAGGTCAGCGTCTCGCCCGGCGGGATCGCGCGCGCCACCGCATAGACCTTACGGTTGAAATCCGGCGTGCCCTCGTCGTCGATGGCGATATCGGCGAGGTCGCGCTGCTCGCCCGCCAGGAGCGCGACGACGCTGTCGATCGCGTGGCGGATCGCCGACGGCGGCGGCGCCTCGAGCGCCTGCGGATAGCGCTTGATCAGCCGCGCCCGCGTCGCCGCGGCGCTGCCTTCCGGAAGCTGCACGGCATAGACGCCGCGCCCGCTCCACGCGATGCCGCAGGGGCCGATGGCCGTGTCGAAGATGGTGAAGTCGAGTGCTGGCATGACCGGGACACTAGCACCTGCGATCAGGCCGCGCCGCCCGATTCCTGCGAACATGCCGGTCGTCAGAACGGGACCTGCGCGAGCCCGGCAATGTCGGCCGGCCGCGGACCCGGCGCAGGCCAATGGAAGCGCCGGTCGGACTCCGCGATAGCGACGTCGTTGATGCTCGCTTCGCGCCGGCGCATCAGCCCCTGCTCGTCGAACTCCCATTGCTCGTTGCCGTAGGAGCGGAACCAGCGGCCGCCTTCGTCGTGCCATTCGTACTGGAAGCGCACGGCGATGCGGTTGCCGTCGAACGCCCAAAGATCCTTGATCAGCCGATAGTCGCGCTCCTTCTCCCACTTGCGCGTGAGGAAGGCGACGATTGCTGCGCGGCCCTCGATGAATTCCGCGCGGTTTCGCCAGCGGCTGTCCTCGCTATAGGCGAGCGACACGCGCGCCGCGTCGCGGCTGTTCCAGGCGTCTTCGGCCATGCGGACTTTTTGACGGGCCGTCTCAACTGTAAAAGGAGGCAGCGGGGGCGCCATAAATGAACTCCATATCGACGCATGCCCCACGCGTCGAACCTGTCGTCGCCGCGGCGAAACTGTCAATCGTGCGTTGGGAGGAGTTCAGCGACACTGAACATCATATGTTCGTGAGTGCGGCGTGTCGGCGTCAGGCCGCGCCGCCCGAGTCCTGATCGGCCTTCATGGCGATGCGCAAGGGCTTCGGAATCGGCTTCGCCCGCCCGCCGGAGACGAAGGCGACCTGCACATGCGCGTCGACGACAAGTTCCCCGTTCCGCTCGACGCGCTGGTAAAGCATCACCGAGGCGCCCTTCACCTCCTCCGGCGCGGTGACGATGTCGAGCACGTCGTCCATGTGCGCGGGCTTGTGGAAGTGGATATCCATGTGCCGGACGACGAAGGCGAAGCCCGGCGCTTCCGCCGCCGCCTGCTCAAACAGTGCGCGGTGGTCGGCGCCGATCAGCCGTAGGTAGTTGGTGCGGCCGCGCTCCATGAAGCGCAGGTAGCTCGCGTGATAGACGATGCCGGAGAAATCCGTGTCCTCATAATAGACGCGCACCTGCTGCCGGTGCTTGCCGTCGTCGATCGAGCCGTCGAGAGGGTTCGCGCTCATTCCGTCAGGACACCTTGTACAACGCGTGCTGGCGGTTGCGCGTATAGGGCCGCACCGCCGTCGGCCAGCGTCCGGCCTCGACCGCGGCCGCCCATTGCGGGCTCGTGAGCACGCCGGGACTGTCGAGCTCGTAGATCGCGCTGTACACCGGCCCCTTGTGCGCGACCTCGTTGACCTTGCCGCCGATGCTGACCGCGAAGGGCTCGCCCTTGAGCCGGTTCACCGAGCGCACGCCCGGCACCTTGAGCAGATTTGGAATGTGCTCGGTGTCGTAGACCTCGTTGAAGATCGCGTCCTTGTCGGGGTCGACGTCCATACTGGCGATGAACAGGTAACGGCTCTGGATCGGCATGGCGGCTCCACGGGTGATGTTGCGCGCGACGCGATCCTACTCGTCCTCCTCGCCCGCGAACAACCCGAACTGGCTCGGGTCGCGCTGCGGCTCGGCAAGGCCGAGGTGCCTGAACGCCGCGCCGGTCAGGAGGCGGCCGCGCGGCGTGCGCTGGAGGAAGCCCTTCTGGATCAGGTACGGCTCGATGATGTCCTCGAGCGCGTCGCGCGGCTCCGACAGCGCCGCTGCGATGGTGTCGACGCCGACCGGGCCGCCGCCATAGTTGAGCGCGATTGTGCTGAGATAGCGCCGGTCCATCGCGTCGAGGCCGGACGCGTCGACCTCCAGCGCGGAGAGCGCGCGGTCGGCGACCTTGCGCTCGACCGTCGCCGCGCCTTCGGCATGGGCGAAGTCGCGCACCCGGCGCAGCAAGCGCCCGGCGATGCGTGGCGTACCGCGCGCTCGGCGCGCGATCTCATTCGCGCCTTCCGCGCTCATCGCGAGGCCGAGCACGCGCGCGCCGCGCGCAACGATCAGTTCCAGCTCCGCCTCGGTATAGAAGTTGAGCCGCACCGGAATGCCGAAGCGGTCGCGCAAGGGATTGGTCAGCAGCCCGGCGCGCGTCGTCGCGCCGACCAGCGTGAACGGCGCGAGATCGATCTTCACCGAGCGCGCCGCCGGCCCCTCGCCGATGATGAGGTCGAGCTGGAAGTCCTCCATCGCCGGATAGAGGATTTCCTCGACCTGCGGATTGAGCCGGTGGATCTCGTCGATGAACAGCACGTCGCGCGGCTCGAGATTGGTCAGCAGCGCGGCGAGGTCGCCGGCCTTGGCGATCACCGGGCCGGACGTGGCGCGGAAATTGACGCCGAGTTCGCGCGCGACGATCTGCGCCAAAGTGGTTTTACCGAGGCCGGGCGGCCCGACGAACAGGACGTGGTCGAGCGCCTCGCCGCGCGCGCGTGCCGCGTCGATGAAGATCTTGAGATTGGCGCGCGCCTTCTCCTGGCCGACGAATTCGGCGAGCTTCTGCGGGCGCAGCGACGCGTCGACGTCGTCCTCGCGCTTGTCGCCGGCGACCAGGCGTTTCGGGGGCGTGCTCACGTCATCCCCCGGCGATATTTGTTCGGCAGCAAGTCGCCGATGCTCGTCACCGCCGGCCCCGATCCGTCCGGCACGATGACGCGCGCCCTCGCATCATAATCGTGGATGAGCTCGCGGCAGGCGCCGCACGGCGACACCACCGCGACCTCGCCCTTCTCGCCGGGCTTGGGGTGCCGCACGGCGACGATGGTCTCGATGCCCTGATCGCCCTTCTCGGTGAGCGCGGTGCCGATCGCCACCGCCTCGGCGCAGACCGCGCCGCGCCCGACATAGGCGTCGAGATTGACGCCGGTGACGATGCGGCCGTCGCGCGTGCGCAGCGCCGCGCCGACCTC
>JBQCFB010000173.1:0-4885 GCA_051959715.1 Pseudolabrys sp. | reverse complement strand
GCCGCGCCTGCACCTGCGCCGTCATCGTCGCGCGCGTGCCGGACCGCCGCCGGTCCAGTGAGATACTCCCATGGCCGACAAAATGCTCATCGACGCGACCCATCCGGAAGAGACCCGGGTGGTCGTTGTGCGCGGCAATCGCGTCGAGGAATTCGACTTCGAGAGCGCCAACCGCAAGCAGCTTCGCGGTAACATCTACCTCGCCAAGGTCACGCGCGTCGAACCGTCCCTTCAGGCGGCATTCGTCGATTACGGCGGCAATCGCCACGGATTTCTGGCCTTTTCGGAAATCCACCCCGACTATTATCAAATCCCGGTCGCCGACCGGCAGGCCCTGCTCGAACAGGAAGCGCGCGACCAGCGCGAGGCCGAGGACGAGCACGAACAACGCCGCAGCGGGGGTGGTGGTGGACGCCGCCGCCGCCATCGCCAGCGCGGCTCTGAGCGCCATCGCCGCGACCGCGACGAGGTCGTGCAGAGCCAGCCTTTCGCCGAAGGCGAGCCGCCGCACGACGAGAACGGCGCGCCCATTGCCGCTACCGAAGGCGAGACCCCGGCGACCGGCGAACACTTCCCGGAGTCGCAGCAGCAGACTTCGACGGAGGCATCTGCCGAGCCAGTGACGCCGAACGCGGTCGAGACCCCGACCGAGCCGCCGGCCGCAGAAGCCGCACCTCTCATTGAAGAGACCGCAGCCGCGACCCCGGCCGAACCCGTCAGCGAATTCGATGTCGCGCATGCCGGCGAAGCCGTTCCGGTCGAGGCGGTGGCGAACGAAGACGAGGCCCGCGCGTCCGCCGACGCATCGCATGACGATGAGGACGATGACGGCGAGGAGCACGGCGAAGAAGAAGAGACGGTCGAGTCCGTCGGCGGTGCCGATGCTCTCGAAGAGGTGCAGGAGCGCACTCCCCGATTCCGCCGCCAGTACAAGATTCAAGAGGTGATCAAGCGCCGGCAGGTCATGCTGGTTCAGGTCGTCAAGGAAGAGCGCGGCACCAAGGGCGCGGCACTGACCACCTATCTCTCGCTTGCCGGCC
This sequence comes from Pseudolabrys sp., assembly GCA_051959715.1. Taxonomy (GTDB): domain Bacteria; phylum Pseudomonadota; class Alphaproteobacteria; order Rhizobiales; family Xanthobacteraceae; genus Pseudolabrys. Next base: position 3,845 of record JBQCFB010000173.1, on the reverse strand, counting down.
GCTATTCGGTGCTAATGCCGAACACCGCGCGCGGCGGCGGCATCTCGCGCAAGATTACCTCGTCGGAGGATCGCTCGCGCCTGAAGGAAATCGCGCAGGAACTCGAAGTGCCCGAGGGCATGGGCGTGATCCTGCGTACCGCCGGCGCGGCCCGCACCAAGACCGAGGTCAAGCGCGACTTCGAATATCTGCTGCGCCTGTGGGAGACCGTCCGCGATCTCACCTTGAAGTCGGTGGCGCCGAAGCTCGTCTACGAGGAAGGCTCGCTGGTCAAGCGATCGATCCGCGATCTGTACTCGAAGGACATCGACGAAATTCTCGTTGCCGGCGAAGGCGGCTATCAGGAAGCGCGCGACTTCATGCGCATGCTGATGCCGAGCCACGTCAAGAACGTGAAGCTCTACAGGGACACGCAGCCGCTCTTGACGCGGCACGGCATCGAGAGCCAGCTCGACGCGATGTTCTCGCCGGTCGTGCAATTGCGCTCTGGCGGCTACATCGTCATCAACCAGGCGGAAGCTCTGGTGGCGATCGACGTCAATTCGGGCCGCGCGACCCGCGAGCACCACATCGAGGATACCGCCCTCAAGACCAATATCGAAGCGGCGGAAGAAGTCGCGCGGCAACTGCGCCTGCGCGATCTTGCCGGCCTCATCGTCATCGACTTCATCGACATGGACGAAGGCCGCAACAATCGTACGGTCGAGCGCCGCATGAAGGACGCGCTCAAGCACGACCGCGCGCGCATCCAGGTGGGCCGGATCTCGCATTTCGGCCTGCTCGAAATGTCGCGGCAGCGCATCCGCTCCTCGGTGCTCGAGAGCTCGACCGAGAAATGCCCGGTCTGCGGCGGCCTCGGCCACGTCCGTTCGGTGTCGTCGGTTGCGCTGCAATTGCTGCGCGCCGTCGAGGAGACGCTGATGAAGGGCGCGACGCATAACCTTCTCGTCCGCACCCGCGCCGAGGTCGCGCTCTACGTCCTCAACCACAAGCGCGCGCATCTGCGCGGGCTGGAAGAGCGCTTCCAGATCACCATCACCGTGTCGGCCGACGCGAGCGTGACCGGCCAGCAGTCATACGTCGTCGATCGCGGCGAGCAGGTTCATTCGCCGGAGGCCGCGCGCGCGCTGGCCGCGCAGGCGCAGGCTGCGGCGCCGGTGAGCGTCGACGAGGAGGAGCCCGACTACGTCGAGGCGGAAGAGGAAACTGCTGAAGAGGACGTCGCGACCGAAGCGCGCGCCGAGGGCGAGGAGGACGCCGAACCCGCGGGCGAGCATCGTGAAGGCGAGCCGCGCCGCAGGCGCCGTCGCCGGGGCCGTGGACGCGGCCGTGGCGGCGAAGGCCGCGAAAACGCGCCGGCGCAGTCCGCGCCCGAGACGGCCGGCGAGCATAACGTCGCGCACGAGGATCACGACGCTGGCTCTCCGGAAGACGATGCCGGCGAGCAAGGCGAAGCCGGCGAGCACCGCGAAGCCGTCTCGGCCGAAAACGGCAATGGCGAAGGCCGCGATGGCCGCCGCCGCCGCCGCGGGCGACGTGGCGGACGCCGTAATCGTCATCGCAATGGTGAGGGCAACGGCCATGAGGCCGGCGAGCGCCCTGCCCGCTTCGAAAGCGGTGTGCACGAGACCAGCGAAGGCGACCCCCATCCGGTGTTGAGCGACGAGGATGCCATGGTCATGGCTCCCTCGTTCCCGCAACCGACGCCGGTGCACGAGCCAATTCCGGCGCCCGCGCCGGCACCGAGCGCGCCGCCGGCCATAGCGATGCCCGAGCCGGCGCCGCGGCGCCGCTCGACCATCCGCGAGCCCGCGCCGGTTTCCGCGGCGAGTGAAATGCCCGTCGCGCCCGCGCCGCAGCCTGTCGCGGCGCCGGCGCCCGTCGTCGCGAGCACCTCGGAAGAGCCGGCAGCGCCGAAGCGCGGCTGGTGGGGCAAGCGCCTGCTCGGCGACAAGTAGCGGGCAGCGCGGGCGATGAAATCCGCCTGGGTCGAACGCGACGCGCAAGCAGCGGTCGACCGCTACGGCAAGGCCGGCATTGCCGCCGACCTTGCGCTGCGCGTCTACACGACGCAGTTGCTGGGCCGCGATCCGAAGCTGGTGCTGCACGGCGGCGGTAATACGTCCGTGAAGCTCAGGATGCAGGATCTCGTCGGCGAACCGGCCGACGTGCTCTGCGTCAAGGGTTCCGGCTGGGAGATGGGCACGATCGAACCGGCCGGCCTTCCCGCCTTGCGGCGCGACGCGCTCTTGAAGCTGCGCACGCGCAAGGCCATGACCGACGACGAGATGGTGCGCGTGCAGCGCGCCAACCTGATCGATCCGTCGGCGCCGAACCCCTCGGTCGAGACGCTGCTGCACGCCTTCGTGCCCCACAAATTCGTCGATCACACGCACGCCGCCGCGGTCCTGTCTCTGATCGATCAGCCGGATGGCGAAGCCCGCGCGCGGGAGGTCTACGGCGACAGCATGGGCTACGTGCCCTACGTGCTGCCCGGCTTCGGCCTCGCCAAACTCTCCGCCGACGCGTTCGACAAGGACCGCGCGGTCGAAGGCCTCATCCTCGCCAAGCACGGCATCTTCACCTTCGGCGCCGACGCGCGCGAGGCCTATGAGCGCATGATCGCGATGGTCACGCGCGCCGAGGCGCATCTCCAGAAGAACCGGAAATCCGTTTTTGTCTCGGGCGCGATCCCGCAGCAGGCGCTGGCGCTTACCGACATCGCGCCGATCATCCGCGGCGCCTGCGCCGTCAAGGACGATAAGACCGAAGGCGCGTTCACGCGCTTCATTCTCGAATTCCGGTCGAACGAGGCCATCCTCAATTTCGTCAACGGCCGCGATGTCGCCGACTATGCCCGGCGCGGGGTCATCACGCCGGACCACACGATCCGCACCAAGAACTGGCCGCTCGTCCTGCCGGCGGCGGATGCGCGCGACGGCGGCTGGCGCGAGAAAGTGCGCGCGGCGGTCGACGCCTTCGTCGCCGATTATCGGGCCTACTTCGCGCGCCAGAACGCGCGCGTCGGCGGCGGCCGCACCATGCTCGACCCGGCGCCGCGCGTGGCGCTCGTGCCCGGTGCAGGCCTCGTCGGTCTCGGCCGGACACCAAAAGACGCCAGAATCGCCGCCGACCTCGCCGAAGCCGCCATCGAGACCATCACCGACGCCGAAGCCACCGGCCGATTCACGCCGATGGGCGAAGACGACATGTTCGACTGCGAGTACTGGCCGCTCGAACAGGCCAAGCTCGGCGCGGCCAGGCCGCTGCCGCTCGCCGGCCAGATCGCCGTCATCACCGGCGGCGCCGGCGCCATCGGCGCCGCAACCGCGAAATTGTTTGGGGCGCAGGGAGCCTCGGTCGCGCTGCTCGACATCGACAAAGCGGCGGCCGAGACGACAGCAAAGACGATCCCCGGCGCGATCGCCGTCGGCTGCGACGTCACCGACGCGCATTCGGTCGCGAAGGCCTACGACCAGGTCGTGCGCGCCTTCGGCGGCGTCGACATCCTCGTCTCGAACGCCGGCGCCGCCTGGCAGGGTAGGATCGGCGAGGTCGACGATGCGCTGCTGCGCAAAAGCTTCGAATTGAACTTCTTCGCCCACCAGACGATGGCGCGCCACGCCGTCCGCATCATGCGCGCGCAAGGGACCGGCGGCTGCCTTCTGTTCAACGTCTCCAAGCAGGCGGTTAATCCGGGCCCCGGCTTCGGCCCTTACGGCCTGCCCAAGGCCGCCACCCTCTTCCTCGTGCGCCAGTACGCGCTCGACTACGGCGCCGAGGGCATCCGCGCCAACGCCGTGAACGCCGACCGCGTCCGCTCCGGCCTGCTGACCGAGGATTTC
>JBQCFB010000172.1:0-22606 GCA_051959715.1 Pseudolabrys sp. | reverse complement strand
ATGGCGGCGAACTGGTGGGACCCGCGCGGCCCGATGGCGCCGTTGCACAAGCTCAATCCCGTCCGGGTCGGCTACATCCGCGATCAGGCCTGCGAGCGCTTCGGCCGTGAGGCGAAGCACCTCGGCTGCCTCAAGGGCCTGCGCATCCTCGACATAGGCTGCGGCGCCGGCATCCTCTCGGAGCCGCTCGCGCGCCTCGGCGCCGACATGGTCGGCATCGATCCGGCGGCCGAGAACATCGAGGCCGCGCGCCTGCACGCGTCCGAAGGCGGTGTCGCCGTCGACTATCGCGACACGACCGCCGAGGCGCTGGCCGAGGCCGGAGAGCGCTTCGACGTCGTACTGGCGATGGAGGTGGTCGAGCATGTCGTCGACGTGCCGGCCTTCGTCGCCACCTGCGCCTCGATGGTGAAGCCCGGTGGCCTGCTGGTCATGGCGACGCTCAACCGCACCATGAAGAGCTTCGCGCTCGCCATCGTCGGCGCCGAATACATCCTGCGGTGGCTGCCGCGCGGCACGCACCAGTGGGACAAGTTCGTCAAGCCGGAAGAGCTCGAGGATGCAATCGAAGACACAGGTCTGAACGTGATCGGCGAGCGCGGCGTCATCTACAATCCGCTCGCCGACCGCTGGCAGCTCTCGTCCGACATGGACGTCAATTACATGCTCGCGGCCGTGAGAGATCAGGGAGGCGCATGATGATTTTGGAGCTGGTCGAGTTCAATTCGCCGAAGGGACAGACCCGGGCGCAGGTCGCGGAGGATGCGCGCAAGGTCATTCCGCGCTGGCAGGGCGAGAAGGAGTTGCTGCGCAAGCACTTCCTGCTCGAGCTGAACGGCAAGACCGGCGCCGGTGTCTACATCTGGCCGTCGGTCGACGCGGCGAAGCGCGCCCACGACGAGGCGTGGAAGCAGTCGATCATCAAGCGCACCGGCGCGGCGCCGACCATCCGCTATTTCGACCTGTTCCTGCTGGTCGACAACGAGCACGGCAAGGTCACCGAGTTTCCCGAGGCGGCAGAGTTGAAGGCGACGGCCGCTTAGCCAAGTTTTCTTGTCGTCCCCGGGCTTGTCCCGGGGACCCCGATCAGGCGGGCACACTGCTCTCCTAAGCGAGATGGCCGGGACAAGCCCGGCCATGACAAATCAGGGGCTGTCGCATACCCGCCCCCGCATCTCTGGTCTTTCCCTAAAAACCGCAGCCTAGTAATCAAGCAAGTGCCCGGCGCCCTGCCGGGCATCGCTTTTGTCGGAACCCGCACATGCTCTGGGCCGTCTTCACGCTGATCGCCGCCGCGGCGCAGACCGCGCGGAACGCCATGCAGCGCGAGCTGACCGCGACGCTCGGCACGGTCGGCGCCACGCATGTGCGCTTCCTGTTCGGCTTCCCGTTCGCGCTGTTCGTGTTCCTGCCCGGCGTGATGGTGTTCACCGGCTACAGCCTGCCGCATCCGCCGGCGGTCTTCTGGCCGTGGGTCGTCGCCGGCGCGGTGATGCAGATCGCTGCCACCGCCACCATGCTGTCGGTGATGGGCGAGCGCTCCTTCGTCGTCGCCTACGCCTACATCAAGACCGAGCCGGTGCAGGTGGCCCTGTTCGGCCTGATCTTCCTGCATGACAGGGTGACGCCCCTTTCCGCCGCGGCGATCATCATCGCCACCATCGGCGTCATCGTCATCTCGTTGAAGCCCGGCGCCAGCAAGGTTTCGACCCGGCGCTCCACCGTGATCGGCATCGCGTCGGGCGCGCTGTTCGCGCTGTCCGCGATCGGTTATCGCGGCGCCATCCTGTCGCTCCACCTGCCGCACTTCGTCATGGCCGCGACCTTTACGCTCGCCATCGGTCTCGTCATGCAGGCGGCGATCCTGACGCTGTATCTCGTCCTGCGCGAGCCGAAGGTGCTCGGCAACATCATGCGCGCGTGGAAGCCGTCGCTGTTTGCGGGCTTCATGGGCGCCTTCGCCTCGGAATTCTGGTTTCTCGCCTTCGCCATCGCGACGGCCGCGAACGTGCGCACACTGGCGCTGGTCGAGGTGCTGTTCGCGCAGGGCGTGACGCATCTCGTCTTCAAGGAGCCGACCACGAACCGCGAAATCGGCGGTGTCGTGCTGGTGGTGCTCGGCGTGCTGCTGCTGGTCTGGGCTTACTGAAGCGCATGCTGCCCTGGGAGAAGCTCGATACCGCGAAGATTCCCGGCGGCGCCGAACTACGCCTGATGCGGCGCGGAACCGAATTTGCGATCAAGCTCGGCTCCAACGAATTGATGAACAGCCGCCTCACCGCGACCGAGCAGGCGCTGGCGACGCTCGCCTGCGACAGGATCAAGACGCGGTCCGCGCCGAGGATCCTGATCGGCGGCCTCGGCATGGGCTTCACGCTGCGCGCAGCGCTCACGGTTCTCGGGCCACAGGCGCATATCGACGTCGCCGAGCTGGTGCCGGCCGTGATCGCCTGGGCGCGCGGCCCGATGGCATCGCTGTTCGGCGACAGCCTCACCGATCCGCGCGTCGCAATCCACGAAGCGGATGTCGTCGACATGATCCGCGCGGCGGGCGCGCGCTACGACGCGATTCTGCTCGACGTCGACAACGGGCCAAACGGCATCGTGCGCAAGGCGAACGACCGGCTCTACGACGTCAACGGGCTTGCCGCCGCGCACAGGGCGCTCAACGCCGGCGGCGTGCTGGCCGTGTGGTCGTCGGCGGACGACGCGAAGTTCACGGCGCGTCTGCGCAAGAGCGGTTTCGCGGTGAGCGAGAACGCCGTCCGCGCCAAGGGTCCGCAGGGCCGTGCGCAGCATTTCATCTGGGTGGCGGTGCGGGAAGGGTGACGCTGCAAGCCGGCGGCGCGGTCGCGATCCGCAGGCGCTGGTGTTCAGCCGCGCTTCTTGGCGCCATGAACGGTCTCGCCGCGCGCCAGCATGCCGACGAATTTCTCGATCAAAGCGGCGCGGGTCTTGTCCGACTTTGCGGTGTTGACGCGATAGAGGAAAGAGTAGCGTTCCGCGGACTTCAACGTCGCGAAGAAGGCCTGCGCTTTCGGTTCGGCTTTCAGTGACGCCAGGAAGTCCTCCGGCACAACGACTTTGCTTTGCGAGGCATAGGCGGCGGTCCAGCGTCCGTCCGACTTCGCCAGTTCGACCTCACGCAGGCCTGACGGCTGCATCCGGTCCTGCTCCATCAGCTTGGTGGCCGTCGCGCGATTGACCTGCGACCATTTGCTATTGCGGCCGCGTCGCGTGAAGCGCGTGAGCCAGAAATCGTCGTCGTAACGGTCGATCTGCCCGTCGATCCAGCCGTGACAAATGGCGATTTCAATCGCCTCCGCCTTGCTCACGCTCGCCGCTCCGGAATTCTTCTTGGCCAGCTTCAGCCAGACTCCTGTCGATGACCGGGCATTCTTGCCCAGCCATACATCCCAAGCGCGCGACGTCGCGAAGCAGTGGACGGGGAGCCCCTTGTGCTCGGTCATCTGCGCATCGGCTCGTTGAGGACCAGAGTCGGCGCGGCGGCCGACGGTGTGCGGCGCTAGTTCCGCTCGTCCGGCAGCACCGGCAGCGGATGGCACTCGATGCCTTCGTCGATCAACTCCTTCGCCTCGTCGGGCGAGGCGACTCCGTAGATCGAGCGGTGCTCGATCTCGCCGTAATGCATCTTGCGCGCCTGGTCGGGGAATTTCTCGCCGACATTGTCGGCGTTCTTCACCAGGTGCTCGCGCAGTTCCTTGAGCTTGGAGCGGATCTCCATTTCCTGCGGCGAGATCATCGCGACCGGCGCGGGCGCGGCCGCAACAGGCGCTTCCGGCGCGGGCGCCGGCATTTCGATCGGCACGCGGCCTTTCTTGGCGGCGACGCGCGGCGCCATGATCGCCTTCTCGACCTTCGTCGAGTCGCAGACCGGGCAGGCGACGAGCTTGCGCTTGGCCTGCCTTTCGAAAGCCGCTGAATCAGCGAACCAGCTTTCGAATTCGTGCTTCCGGTCGCAGACGAGGGCGTACTTGATCATTCCGATCCCCGCACCAGATGCAGGCGCGCCGGCTCGGCCAGCGGCTCGACCACCTCGAAGCGGCGGCCGTGCTGGAGCGACGGGACGCGGCCGCGCGCGGCAGCGACCTGCGACGGATCGATCTCGGCCATGACCACGCCCGGCTCGGTGCCGCCTTCGACGAGCACCCGGCCCCACGGATCGATGATCAGCGAATGGCCGAAGGTCTCGCGGCCGTTCTCGTGCTTGCCGCCCTGCGCCGCGGCGAACACGAAGCAGGTGTTCTCGATGGCGCGCGCGCGGTTGAGGATGTGCCAGTGCGCCTCGCCGGTCTGCTTGGTGAAGGCCGACGGCACGGTCAGCATGGTTGCACCGGCTTCGGCCAGTGCGCGATAGAGGGCGGGGAAGCGCACGTCGTAGCAGATGGTGACGCCGAGCCGGCCCCAGGGCAGGTCGGAGACCACGGCGCTTTCGCCGGGCGCGTAATTGTTCGACTCGCGATAGCTCTCGCCGTTCGCCAGGTCGACGTCGAACATGTGGATCTTGTCGTAGCGCGCGACGATCTCGCCCTGCGGATCGATGAGGAAGCCGCGGTTCGAGGCGCGCTCGTCGGTGTGCTTGATCGCCAGCGAGCCGATATGGAGATGGATCGCGTGCTTGCGCGCCAGCTCGCGGAACGCGGCGAGCGCGGGATCGGCTTTCTCCTCGACCGCCGTCGCGAACAACTGCGCGCGGTTGGCGGCGAGAATGTTGGTCATCTCCGGCGTCTGCACGTAGTCGGCGCCGGCGGCCTTTGCCTCGCCGATCAGGCGCGACGCGGCATCGATGTTGGCGGCGGGGACGAGGCCCGACCGCATCTGGATCATCGCCGCCTTGAAGGTCGCCGACTTGTTACTCATGCACCTTGTCCTTCGCCGGCGAGCAGGGGATCGAGCTTGCCGGCCGCATCGAGGTCATGCAGGTCGTCGCTGCCCCCGACATGCACTGTGCCGATGAAGATTTGCGGAACCGTATAGCGGCCGTGCGCCCGCTCCATCATCTCGCTGCGCAGGTTCCGGTCGGCGCCGACGTCGATCTCATGGAAGTCGACGCCCTTGCGTTTCAGCAGGGCCTTGGCGGCGTGGCAATAGGGGCAATAACGGGTGGTGTAGATTTCGACCGGAGGCATTAACGGGTTTCCGCAGTTCTCGGAGGAACTTATATGGTGGCGCGGGCCCCGGCCACAACCCGGGCGAAGGTCAGCACGTCGACATGGGCCGCGCCCGCCCGCAGCAGGGCACGGGCGCAGGTGTCGACCGTGGCGCCCGAGGTCAGCACGTCGTCGATCAGGACCAGCCGCCGGCCGGCGACGTCCGCCTTGCGTTCGGGCGGCACGCGGAACGCGCCCGAGACGTTCTCTGCGCGTGCGTTTTTGTCGAGACCGACCTGCTGGGGCGTCGCGCGCACGCGTTTCAGGCTCTCGGTGAGAACGGGGACGTTGGCGACGTTTCCGACCGCGGCGGCAAGCGCGGCCGACTGGTTGAAGCGCCGCGCCCACAATCTCCGCCAGTGCAGCGGCACGGGCACGAGCGCGTCAGCCTCGCGCGTGAGCTCGCGGCCGGCGCGCGCCATCCACTGGCCCATCATGCCGGCAAGTTCCATGTGATCGCTGTACTTGAACTTGTGCACCAGCGCGCGGGCGATGTCGTCATAGCGCACGGCGGCGCGGGCGCGGTCATAGGCAGGCGGATTGGCGATCGCCTCCATCGACAAGAGGCCCGGACCGGGGTCGTAGACGAAGGGGATGCCGAGCCGTGCGCAATAGGGCGGCTCGATGAAGGAGAGTTTGGCCCAGCAGCCGGCGCACAGGCCGTGGCCGTCGCCGAGCGGGGCGCGGCACGACGGGCAGAGCGGCGGCAGCGCCACGTCGAGCATGAAGCGGAATGCGTGGCCGACGCCTCGCCGCCAGCGCGTGGGGAGCGAGGCTCCCTGCGGTTCGCCTTCAGCCGCCAGCCCATTCATGCTTAAAGGCTAGCAGATGCCCGCGAACCCGACCATCTTCGACCGTCCCCTCCTGCGCACGCGCCAGGCGCGCGCGCGCGCATGGACCGGCGACGTTCCTCGTCGATCATGTCGCGGCGGAGCTCTCGGAGCGCCTTGCCGCTGTGCTGCGCACCTTCGACGTCGCGGTCGATCTCGGCACGCCGACGGACGCCGTACGCCGCGCGCTCGCGGTCGACGGCAAGATCGCCAACTTGATCGTCGCCGAGCCTGCCGCATTCATGACCGAAGGCCATGTGTTGAGCGTCGCCGCCGACGAGGAGGCCCTGCCCTTCGCCGACGCCTCGCTCGATCTCGTCGTGTCGGCGCTGGCGTTGCAATGGGTCAACGACCTGCCGGGGACGCTCATCCAGATCCGCCGCACGCTCAGGCCTGACGGCCTGCTCATGGCCGCGATGCTCGCCGGCGATACTCTCGCTGAATTGCGCGAGGCTTTCGCGAGCGCCGAGAGCGAGATCGAAGGCGGCCTTTCGCCACGCGTCGCGCCCTTTGCCGACCTGCGCGAGCTCGGCGCACTCATGCAGCGCGCCGGATTTGCGCTGCCAGTGGTCGATTCCGACAAGCTCACCGTGCGCTACGAGTCTGCATTTGCACTGATGCGCGACCTGCGCGCCATGGGCGCGACCAATGTGCTCACCGAGCGCCGCCGCGCGCCGCTCAAGCGCGCGACCTTGCTGCGCATGGCTGAGATCTACGCCGAGCGTTTTGCCGATGCGGATGGCCGGGTGCGCGCGACTTTCGAGATCGCCTGGCTGTCCGGCTGGGCGCCGCATGAGAGCCAGCAGAAGCCGCTGAAGCCCGGATCGGCGTCGCGGCGTCTCGCCGACGCGCTCGGCGCGAAGGAAGTGCCTGCGGGTGAAAAGGCCGGCCGCTGAGCCGCGCTCTAGAACATCGCCGCCAGCTTGTCGTAAAGGTTGGTCTTGATCGAACCGCCGAGCGACCAGATCGTCGAGATGATGGCGAGCGCGATGCCGGAGGCCATCAGCGAATATTCGATGGCGGTCGCGCCGCGGTCGTCGTCCGCGAAGCTGCGTACTTGAGCGGCCGTCCGGCTCAAGAACTCGCTCACCGTTCACGCCCCCTGTTGCGACGAGGATCTAGAGCAGCGCCATCAGATGCGAAACCAGCGGCACGTCCGCCGGCGGCATCTCGTAATCCCGCAGCTTGTTCGGCTTCACCCAGGCGAGCGCCTGCCCTTCCCTTGGTGTGACCGCCCCCTCCCAGCGCCGGCAGACATAAAGCGGCATCAGGAGATGGAAGTCGGGATAGGCGTGGCTGGCGAAGGTGAGCGGTGCAAGGCACGGCTCACGGACGACGATGCCAAGTTCCTCCTCGAGCTCGCGGATCAACGTTTCCTCGGGCCGCTCGCCGCTTTCGACCTTGCCGCCGGGAAACTCCCAAAGGCCCGCCATCGGCTTGCCTTGCGGACGTTGCGCCAGCAGCACGCGGCCGTCGGCGTCGACGAGAGCGCAGGCGGCGACAAGGACGAGGTTGCTCACGATCCGGGTCTAACGGTAGGGGCGTGTGGTTAAAGACGGTTGAAGGCCAGTGTGGAGCGGTAACGGCCGGCGCGGCCACCGTTAAGAATGGCTTATGCACGCTGCTAAAGTTGGGCGCTAGCCGGCGTTCAGCAGGGTCAGGACCGCGTCCGCGAAGGCGCGAGGGGCCTCCTGCGGCGGGTTATGCCCGATGCGGGGCAGGACGCGGCGCTCGTAACGGCCGCTGAACTGCCGCGCATGGCCTTCCGACAGTTCCGGCCCGAGCACGCCGTCCGCTTCGCCCTGGATCGCGATCGCTGCCACGCTGATCTTCGGCAGCGCCGCGAGCCGCCGCTCGATGTCGTCCAGCGCCGGATCGCCGGGCGCGTTGCCGTAGCGGTGGCGATAGGACTGGATCGTGACCGTGACGAAGTCGGGATTGTCGAACGAGGCGGCGCTCTTCTCGAACGTCGCCTCGTCGAACGCCCAATGCGGCGACCACAGGCGCCACAGGAGACGGCACAGTGTGCGCCGGTTCTGGTCGAGTCCGGCGCGTCCGCGCTCGGTGTGGAAATAATACTGGTACCAGAATCGCGCTTCCTGCTCCGGCGCCTGCGGCCTGTTCGCGTTGGCGATGTCCTGGATGTTGTAGGCATTGCCGGTGACGAGCCCGATCACGCGCTCCGGCCACAAGGCGCTGACGACGCAGGCGGCGCGTCCGCCCCAGTCGTAGCCGGCGAGCAGAGCGCGGGGAATTTGCAGCGCGTCCATCAAGTTGCGCAGATCGTTGCCGAGCGCGGCCTGCTGACCGGAGCGAGGCGTGCCGGCGGAGAGAAAGCGCGTCGGCCCGAAGCCGCGCAGGTAAGGCACGATCACGCGGCAGCCGGCTTGCGTGAGCAGCGGCACGACCGCGTCGTAGCAGCGCGGATCGTACGGCCAGCCGTGCAGCAGGATGACCGGCGTGCCGTCCGAAGCGCCGGTCTCCTCGTATGCGATGTCGAGGCTCGCCGTGCGGACGTGCCGGAGCGCGGTCAACTCCGGTAGTCTCCGTTGATCGCGACGTATTCTTTCGTGAGATCGCAGGTGAGCACGCGATCGCGGCCCTTGCCCATCCCGAGCGCGACCTTGAGCGGGATCACCTGCTCCTTCATCTTCTCGCTGACCTTGGCTTCGTCGTAGAAGGGATCGCGCGCGCCCTTGTGCGCGACGCGAATGCCTCCGAACCAGATCGACAGCTTGTCGCGATCGGCCGGCTCGCCGGCCTTGCCGACAGCCATGACGACGCGACCCCAGTTGGCGTCCTCGCCGGCAATGGCGGTCTTCACCAGCGGCGAATTGGCGATCGCCATGGCGATCCTGCGCGCCGATGCGTTCGAGGCTGCGCCCTCGACGGTGATCTCGACCAGCTTGCGCGCGCCTTCGCCATCGCGCGCCACCTGTTCCGCAAGGTTGGCGAGCACGTCGTTGAGCGCCTTCTTGAAGGCCTTCAGCTTCGGTTCGGCGGCGCGGGCGATGCGCGCATGGCCTGCCTTGCCAGTCGCAAACAGCATCAGCGTGTCGGAGGTCGAGGTGTCGCCGTCGATGGTGACCGCGTTGAACGTGTTGCCGACGCCGTCCTTCAGCAACGCCTGGAGCGCCGGCGCGGCGATCGCCGCGTCGGTGAACACGAAGGACAGCATCGTCGCCATGTCGGGGGCGATCATGCCGGCGCCCTTGGCGATGCCGGCGATCGTCACCCTGTTGCCGCCGATCTTGGCCGTCGCGGTCGCCACCTTCGGGAACGTGTCGGTGGTCATGATCGCCTTCGCCGCGTCGAGGAAGCGGCCCGGTTCGGCGCCGGCGACGAGGCCGTCCATCACGCCGTCGAAGGCTTGTGCGTTCAGCGGCTCGCCGATGACGCCGGTCGAGGCGAGGAAGATCTCGGCCGGTTTGACCTTGGCGGCGCGCGACGCGATCTGCGCGGTGAATTTGCACGCCGCGCGCCCGGTTTTTCCGGTGAAGGCATTGGCGTTGCCCGAGTTGACGACGAGCGCGCGCGCCTTGCCGGCCTTCACATTGGCGCGGCACCACTCGACCGGAGCCGACGGGCACTTGGAGCGCGTGAACACGCCGGCTGCGGTGGTGCCTTCGTCAAAGAGCGCCAGCAGCACGTCGGTGCGGCCCTTGTAGCGGATGCCGGCCTGCGCGGTGGCGAGGCGCACGCCGGCGACCGCCGGCATGTCGGGTACGTGCTTGGGGGCGAGGGGGGAAATGGAGGAGGACATGGACCTATCACCGTCGTCCTGAGGTGCCCGCGCGCAGCGCGGGCCTCGAAGGATGAACGGCCACGCCGTCGCCCTTCGAGGCTCGCTTCGCTCGCACCTCAGGGTGACGGCGTGGAACGAAGCGCGGAGTAAGGGAGACGAAGGATTAGGATACGCCAATGCGCCAGACAAGCCCGGCCATGACGAGACCTTTTGATGTGTTTGCCACAAAAACGAATGCCCGGCACGGAGCCGGGCATTTGCGTCTTTGCTGGTCAGGAAGGTCTTACTTCTTCGGCGTCTCGGCCGGAGCCGCAGGCGCGGCCGGCGACGCCACCGTGTACATCTTCTCGATCTTGGCGTCGGCGCGCAGCTTGGTGACGAGGTCGGCCTGCGCCTTGCGCGTCACGTACTGCTCGATCTGCGGCTTGACCTCGTCGAAGGACGGCGCGGGCTTCTTGCGCTTGTCCTCGACCTTGATGACGTGCCAGCCGAACTGCGTGTGCACCGGCTCCGAGATCTGGCCCTTGTCGAGCTTGAAGGCGACGTCGGCGAATTCCGGCACCATCTGCTCCTTGGTGAAGTAGCCGAGGTCGCCGCCGGTCGCCTTGCCCGAGGGGTCTTCCGTCGTCTCGCTTGCCACCTTGGCGAAATCCTCGCCCTTCTTCAGGCGCGCGATGATGGCCTTGATCTTGTCCTCGGCTTCCTTGCTGGCCTTGTCGTCGCCGGCCGCGGCGCGGATCAGGATGTGGCGCGCGTGCACCTCCTGCTCGTCGCTCATGGTCTTGACCGCATCATTGTAGACCTGATGCATCGCCGCATCGGTCATCGCGTCCTTGCCGGCCTGCTGCAGGATCGCTTCCATCAGCAGCTTCTTGCGGGCGAAGTCGAGCTTGGCCTTGAACGCGGGCGTGTCGCCGAGTTTCTTGTCCTGCGCCGCCTTCGACACCAGGATCATGTCGGCCATGAACTGGACGAGGTAGTCCTTCTTGGCGTCCGGCGACATCGGCGGCAGCTGGCCGGCCTCGGACTCGGCAACGTCCAGGTCGCTCTGGTGGATTTCGGTGCCGTTGACCTTGGCGAGGACCGGGTCGTCGGCGAAAGCCGGGGCCGCGGCGGCGGTAACCAGCGCGAAGGCGGCAAAAGCGGCGAAAAGACGCGCGGGGGCCCGGCGGCCGGCGGTCAAAAGGGGCGTCATGGGCGGTCCTTGGGCGGTCCTGAGGAGGTTTGGGTCCGCGTCTGTCGGCGGACGGCGGACTTGTCACCCAACAACCGTGGCTTTGCAATGGCATGGCCGTCTCGCGGGGGTGACAAGAGTGCGGCCAAAGGGCGTAAACCCCTTGTGGCGCAGGCAATTGACAACAATCCGACCCCCTCCTATCTCTCGCCTGACCTCGGCTGAAAGCGCTCGTGCCCGCGCCCCTTGGCGTCGCATTTGCCCGAAAAGACCCTCTGCCCCGGACTGTCGGAACCTAAGTCCGGCAGTTCTCTTGATAGGGCGCCTTCAGCCTTACGTTTAGGAGCTTGAGACCATGATCGGCGCCGTCGCCCGCAAACTGTTCGGCTCCGCCAATGAGCGCCGGATCCGCAGCTATCAGCCGCGCGTCGCCGCCATCAACGCTCTCGAGAAGGAAGTGTCGGCGCTGTCCGATGATGCGCTGAAGGCGCGCACCGCGGAATTCAAGAAGCAGATCGAGGAAGGCACCTCGCTCGACGACATCCTCGTCCCGGCCTTCGCCACCGTGCGCGAGGCGGCCAAGCGCACGCTCGGCCAGCGCCACTTCGACGTGCAGTTGATCGGCGGCATGATCCTGCACGAAGGCAAGATCGCCGAGATGAAGACCGGCGAAGGCAAGACACTAGTCGCCACGCTGGCCGTCTATCTCAATGCGCTCACCACCCGCGGCGTCCACGTCGTGACGGTCAACGACTACCTCGCCAAGCGCGACGCGGAATGGATGCATCAGGTCTACGGCTTCCTCGGCCTGACCACCGGCGTCATCGTGCACGGGCTCGACGACGAGGAGCGCAAGAAGGCCTACGACTGCGACATCACCTACGGCACCAATAACGAGCTCGGCTTCGACTATCTGCGCGACAACATGAAGTACCGGATGGAAGACATGGTCCAGCGCGGCCACGTCTACGCCATCGTCGACGAAGTCGACTCGATCCTGGTTGACGAGGCGCGCACGCCGCTGATCATCTCCGGCCCGCTCGACGACCGCTCCGAGTTCTACAACACGATCGACACTTACATCCCGCAGCTCGACAAGAGCGACTACGAAGTCGACGAGAAGCAGCGCACCGTCACCATGACCGAGGCCGGCATGGAGAAGATGGAGACCGTGCTGCGCGAGGCCGGGCTCCTGAAGGGCGGCAAGCTCTACGACGTCGAGAACGTCTCCGTCGTGCACCACGTCAACCAGGCGCTGCGCGCCCACAAGCTGTTCCAGCGCGACAAGGACTACATCGTCCGCAACGGCGAGGTCGTCATCATCGACGAGTTCACCGGTCGCATGATGCCGGGCCGGCGCTATTCGGAAGGCCTGCATCAGGCGCTCGAGGCGAAAGAGCACCAGCCGATCCAGCCCGAGAACCAGACGCTCGCTTCGATCACCTTCCAGAACTACTTCCGCATGTACGAGAAGCTCGCCGGCATGACCGGCACGGCGCTCACGGAAGCCGAAGAGTTCGGCGACATCTACAATCTCGATGTGCTCGAAGTGCCGACCAACAAGCCGCTCGCGCGCGTCGACGACGACGACGAGGTCTACCGCACGGCGGCGGAGAAGAACCGTTCGATCATCACGCTGATCGATGATTGCCGTAAACGCGGCCAACCGGTGCTGGTCGGCACGACGTCGATCGAGAAGTCCGAGCACCTCGCCGAGCTGCTGCGCAAGGACGGCTGGGAGCAGCACGACTTCTCCGACCCGAACGCCTTCCGCGACCTCTACTCCGGCGACACGCAGAAGAAGGTCTTCGCCATCCTGAACGCCCGCTACCACGAGCAGGAAGCGTTCATCGTCTCGCAGGCCGGCGTGCCCGGCGCCGTCACCATCGCCACCAACATGGCCGGCCGCGGCACCGACATTCAGCTCGGCGGCAACGCCGACATGCACATTCGCCAGGAACTCGCCGACATCTCCGACTGGGGCGAGCGCGATCGGCATCCGCGCGCGGCCGAGATCCGCGAGCAGATCGCCAAGCTGAAGGACAAGGCGCTCGGCGCCGGCGGTCTCTACGTGCTCGGCACCGAGCGCCACGAGTCGCGCCGCATCGACAACCAGCTGCGCGGCCGCTCCGGCCGTCAGGGCGACCCGGGCCACTCCAAGTTCTTCCTGTCGCTCGAAGACGACCTGATGCGCATCTTCGGTTCCGACAAGCTCGACGGCATGCTGCAGAAGCTCGGTCTCAAGGAAGGCGAGGCCATCGTCCATCCCTGGATCAACAAGGCGCTGGAGAAGGCGCAGCAGAAGGTCGAGGCGCGTAACTTCGACATCCGCAAGAACCTGCTCAAGTACGACGACGTGATGAACGACCAGCGCAAGGTGATCTTCGAGCAGCGGCTCGATCTCATGCGCGACGAGGCCGTCGACGAGACCATCGCCGACATGCGCCACGAAGTGGTCGAGGAACTGGTCGCCAAGCACATTCCCGCGAACGCCTATGCCGAGCAGTGGGATGCCGCTGGCCTGCACGAGGCGCTCAAGCATGTGCTGACGCTCGAGCTGCCGGTGCAGGATTGGGCGAAGGAAGAGGGCATCGCCGACGAGGAGATGAAGGAGCGCATCGAACGCCGCGCCGACGAGTTCATGGCGGCGAAGGTGGCCAAGTGGGGCCCCGATGTCATGCGCTACGTCGAGAAGTCGATCCTGTTGCAGACGCTTGACCATCTGTGGCGCGAGCATCTTGTCATGCTCGACCATCTGCGTCAGGTCATCGGCCTGCGCGGCTACGGCCAGCGCGATCCGCTCAACGAATACAAGGCGGAAGCCTTCGCGCTGTTCGAGGGCATGATCGCACACCTGCGCGAGGCGGTGACGGCGCAGCTGATGCGTGTCGAGATCGTGCAGCAGCCGACGGAGGAGCAGCAGCCGCAGTCGCTGCCCTTCATGGAAGCGCACAAGGTCGATCCGGCGACCGGCGAAGACGAAATGGCGATGACCGAGCAGCCGATGACCGCCTCCGCGGTCGCCGGCGATGACACGGTGGCTGTTGCCGATCGCAATCCGAAGGACCCGACGACTTGGGGCAAGGTCGGCCGCAACGAGGCCTGCCCCTGCGGCTCGGGCAAGAAGTACAAGCACTGCCACGGCCGCTTCGCGTAAGCCGCGGAGCGCCGGCCGACTCGCGAAACGCCGCGCCTCGCGCGGCGTTTCCGTTTGAGGAGTTCCGTCGATGACCGACGACAAGATCGACACTGTGCTGGCCGACCTGACACGCGAGCGCGATGCGCTCGAGGCCGAGATCGAGACCATGATCGGCGACATGGCCGGTGCGTCCGCCGATGCGCGCAAGAGCGGCGAGTGGGGCGAGCGCGGCGACGCGACCCAGCGCTATCTCGCGCTGACGGAGCGGCTCGGCGAGGTCGAGCAGGCGATCATCGACCTGACCCGCCAGCGCGCCGCGGACGGGCCGCCGCCGACCAAGCACTGAGGGCCGGCGGGTTCAGCGCAGTGGCGCGCTGCAATCCGATATTTTCTGCAACCGAAGATATGCTATTCTCCGCACGCGCGCTTCAAGCGGGTGGGGCTTTGGAATGCCGCCTTTTGGGGGTTGGGGTCGGTCCGGACGCACGACGATCGCCGGGATCGGCCTTGTCGTGATGGCCGCTGCTGCGGCTGTCGGTCTCTGCCGATCGGCGAATGCAGAACCATTGGCCGGCTGGCAGGTCTGTGCGGGCGACGGCAATCCGAATTTCGACGCGAGGTTTGCGGCTTGCACCGCGATCATCGATTCTCCGGCGCCGTCCGGCATGACGGTCGCCGAGACCTACGGCAATCGCGCTATCGCCTACCAGAACAACAACGACTCGATCCGGGCGATTGCTGAATACGTCCGGTCGCTCGAGCTCGATGCGGCGAGCGCGTCGGCGCACACTTTCGCCGGCAACAAGTTTGTCCTCGAGAATAATCCGGATCGGGCCTTCGCCGAGTTCAAAGCGGCGGTCGATCTCGATCCAAAGTACGCGACTGCGTTCAACGGGCTGGGGCTCGTTCATCTCAGGCGCAAAGAGCCCAACCAGGCGATTCTCGACTTCACCGACGCGATCCGTCTCAGACCGGATTACGCCGGATACTACAAGAATCGCGGCCTCGCTTACCAAGACATCAACGACCTCGCGCGATCGCTTGCCGACCTGGACCGTGCGATCGATCTTGCTCCGCAGGTTGGCGACTACCATTACGTCCGCGCGCGATTGGCTTATGCCTCCAAGCGATACGATCTCGCCGCCGCGGATCTTACCAGCGTCATCGAGTTCGGACGAAAAAACGCCTTCGTGTATTTTCTGCGCGGCCTGGCCTATCACGCGCAAAACGAAACCGCGGCGGCGAACGCAGACTTCAAGGAGGCGCTACGCATCGACCCGGGACTGGCGCGCAGTCTCGTCGTGCGGGCCTCGGCCGAGGTGGACAGCAGAAACTACACACGGGCCTTCGAGACCCTGCGGGAGGCGCTGATCCTCGCGCCCGACGAAGTCGGCGCGTACTTCACGCGTGGCAGGGCGTACCGCCGCAAGGCCGATTACATCAGCGCCATTGCAGATTTCGACGAGGCGCTGCGGCGAAATCCGAAATATGTGGACGCCTATGTCGAGCGCGGCCTTTCGTATCGAGAGCGAGGCGATATCTCGAAATCGATTGCGGACTACGACCATGCGATCGAGATCGAGCCGGAAAATGTCACGGCACGTTTCGAGCGCTGCCTCGAACGGATCAAGGCCGGCACGGCATTGAAGGACGCTATCGCTGACTGCGATACGGCCTTGCGTGTGCGCCCGAAAATGGCGGCGGCCTTTCGCGTTCGCGGTTACGGCTGGCTCAAGCTTGGGTCCCTGAAGCCGGCGTTCGCCGACTTCGACGACGCGCTGAAGCTGGAACCAAAGGATGCCTGGTCACTCTATGGCCGCGCGCTCGCGAAATGGGAGACCGGCGATGTTCGGGGCGCGGAAGCCGATGTCGCGGCTGCAAACAAATTGCGCGCCGGTCTTCCGGCCGCGGTCCTGAAATATCTGGGCGTCACGGCGAATCAGAACTTCAGCTATCGCCTCGCGCGGGCGTATGAAGACGGCAGCCCGATGATATTCGCAATTGCCGAAGGCGGCGCCAATGCTTGCGGTCCCGGCTGCAAGGCGTGGATCGTCGCGGACGGGAATTTCGATCACGGAGCGGCGCAGAGATTTCGTGCCTTCCTCGGGACGCATGCCGGCCGCAAGCTTCCGATCGTGATCAATTCCGCAGGCGGGTCGTTGGCCGACGCTTTTGCGATGGGCAAGCTCATGCGGGCCCGCGGCATGACGATCCGTATTGCCGCAACCGAGCCGGACGGCTGCGCGGGCGACAGAAAGGCCTGCCGGGAGAAACTGCACGCGGCCACGCCGGTGACGGCAAGGTTGCGCGTACAACGGGCGATCTGCAATTCGGCCTGCGTCTACGCGCTGATGGGCGCCAGCCATCGGCAGATTCCCGATGGGGCCGTGGTCGGCGTGCATCACCCGATCAGCCCTGCACCGCCCAAATCGACGCATGCCTCGCGCGCCAGGATCGACGCGAGAGAGCATGCCGCCCGGCGACGCTACGCGCAGGAAATGGGCGTCGATCCGGCTCTCGTCGATCTCTCGGACGAGGTGCCCTACCAAACCCTGCATATCCTGAGCCGCGACGAAATCGGCCGCTTCAAGCTTCAGACCGCCGAGTGAGTGCGCTCCGTTAAGCACAGAACGCCGGTCGGCCCACCCCGCCAGCGTTTTTTCTGCCGCCGCGGCAACGGCGTACGCCCTTTATTTACAAGCGTTTAACCTTAATCCCGCATCGTCGCAGGCTCGATCCCGTGCCGAGTAGCGCGTGCAATGGCGTTTGCGTCCGAAGCCCTGAGTCAGACCGGTCTCCCCCGATTCCAGGTCCCCACGTTCCCGGCCGTGCCGGCGCGCCGCCTCGCAGGCACAAGCCTGGCGTTCGGCGTCATGGCCGCAGGCTCGGTCGCGGTGCTCGCCGTCTCGCTCTCGGTCGCCTCGGTGTGGACGCGCGCGGTGTCGCGCAACGCGCCGACGGCGCTGCACATGAGCGCGCCTTCGGCGCCGCTGATCTCCGCGCTCGGCGAATGGCACCGCACGATGGTGCGCTCGGCGGTCCGCTCCGGTCCCGCCAACGGCTTCGGCACCGCGCCGGATACCGAGCCGCAGGAGATCGACCTCGCGCCGATGACGCAGCGCGCGCCGCTCGTCGCGCCGAAGCCCGCTCCGCCTGCCGTCGTTCCGGCTCCGCCGGTCCATGTGCCGATGCCGCGGCGGCGTCCGAAGATCCATGTCAGCGAGCTGACGTCACCCGTCACGCCGCCAGCCATTGTCGCGCCGCAGGCTGTCGTCACGCCGCCGCCGCAGGCGGCCGCGCTTCCGCCCGTCGTGGTGCCGCCGGCGCCCGTCGTTACGGCCGCGGCCGAGCCCGTACCGTTGCCGCAGGCGCGGCCGCACATCGCCAAATTCGCACCCGACGATACGACCACCGGCTCGATTCCGCTCGTGGCGGTGACGCCCGAGCCGAAGCTCAAGCTTGCCTCGCTGCCGCCGCCGTCCGAACCGAAGGCGCCGCCATCGGCGATCGATCACCGCACCGCCGTCTACGACATCGAAGCCGCGACGGTGTACATGCCGAACGGCCGCAAGCTCGAGGCTCATTCCGGCCTGGGCCACATGATGGACGACCCGGCCCCGCAATACATCCGCACCCGGATGCGCGGGCCGACGCCGCCGAACGTCTACGCGCTGACCTTGCGTGAGCAACTCTTCCATGGCGTGCGCGCCATCCGCCTGACGCCGGTCGACGAGGGCAAGATGTTCGGCCGCGACGGCATGCTGGCGCACACCTACATGCTCGGGCCGAACGGCCAGTCGAACGGCTGCGTCTCGTTCAAGAACTACGACGCGTTTCTCCAGGCGTTCCTCGACGGCGAGATCAAGCGCATGGTCGTCGTGCCGCGGCTCGACGCCAAGACGCGCCAGGCGTTGTCGCTGCCGCAGCCGAAGTGGAACCTGTTCTCGGCGTTCGCCGAGTAACCCCCTTCGTCATGGCCGGGCTTGTCCCGGCCATCCATGCCTTGCGTGCTGAAGCGCCGTAAAGACGTGGATGCCCGGCACAGGGCCGGGCATGACGGTGAAAAGACCTTGCGTCTTAGGCAGTAAGCGCCAGCGCCGGATTGGCGGCGATCTCGGCCAGCGCCTTCTTCAATGCCGGCGACGCGCGGTAGAGCGGCACGTAGCCGCGCACCAGCACTTGCGCCGAGCGCTTGTAGGCGGCGCGGTCGATGGTCGTGACGCCGTTGGCGTGACGACCGCCGATCGTCGCCGACAGGATGCCGGCCGGGTTCTCGATGTCGACCTGGATCTCGCTCGGTTCGATGCCGAGCGAGGGAAGACCCTGGGCGATCTCGTGCGCGACCGTGCCCGGCATCAGGCTCGCGGCGGCGAGGCAGCAGCCGCCGGTCACCGCCATCGTCGCGTGCCCTTCCTGCGGCGTGAAGTAGCGCGTCGAGATGTGGCCACCGTTTACCGGCGGGCCGACGATGCAGACCTTGGGGATGGTCTCGCTCTTGGCGAGATCCTCGGCGGTCATCGGCGTGCCGTCCTTGCGCTTGAGGCCCATCTTGAGGCCGGCCTCGATCCAGAGCTTGCGCAGCGCATCGAAGAACACGGCGTCGCCGCGCAGATCCTTCACAGGCTCGGTGCCGGTTTTGCCGAAGTCGGCGGCGCGCGCGATCACCATCGGCACGGCGACGTCGACGCAGGACACGCGATAGGGCCCGAACTGATCGGTGGCGTTGCCGGTCGGCAGCGCCTTGCCGGTCTTGGCGCCGACAGGATTGGCGAGGAAGAGATCGACGCCGGGGAATTCGCCGTCGACGCCGGGGATCGCGGCCATCGCGAAGGCGTCGCCCTCATAGGCGATGCGCCCCGTCATCGTCGCCTTGGTATTGGTGTTGTAGATCTCGACCTCGCCGTCGCCGTTCAACTGGCGCGGCAGGAATTGCTGGTCGATCGCCCAGAACGGCAGCGACGCCGACATGTTGCCGCAGTTGACGCTCCAGTCGATCTCCGACTTGCCGGAAGCGAGCTGCGCGAGCGTCGAGACGATCTGCGGCGCGCCCGACTCATTCGTGCGCAGCTCGGCGAAGAACACTTTGTTGCTGGTCGGATAGCCGCGGCCGAGACCGGTGATCTGCTTGGTGTCGTTGGTGGTGCCGGAGAGCGGCAGGCCCATCAGGTGGCGCAAGAGCTCTTCGCGCAGCGCGATGTCCTGCGGCGCAGCGCGGTCCCAGATGACCAGTCCGGTCGAAGTGCCGCCACGCGCGTGCACGACCGGGAATTCCCATGTGCCGAAGCGCTCACGCGGCAGGCGGTCGGCGGGGAGGGTGGCTGCGTAGTTGATGGGACGCTCCTCGGGGTTCGGTCGGCGCGGAACATAGCCGCGCCGCCGGTGAGCCGCAACCAATCGGCGCGCTGACACGTTATCAGACACAGTGTTTCCAAGTGGGCAAAACACAATGCAGATTCAGCCGGAAATCTCATTTCACAACTGCGAAGGTTCCGCCGCCATCGAAGACGCCATCCAGGAGCACATCGAGCGGCTGGAGCGCATTTTCGGACACCTCACCACCTGCCGTGTGCGGGTGGATCAGCGAAATCAGAACCAGAACGAGACGATCCCGCCGGTCGTGCGCATCGAGATCACCGTGCCGGGCCACAAGGACATCGTCGTTGCGCACGAGCCCGGGCACCTTCAGCGCAAGTACCAGGCGCCGGAGCTCTACAATGCCGTCAACGAGGCCTTTCGCATCGCCGAGGTGCGGCTGTCGAAGTTCAAGGACAAGCTGACCGATCACGGCACTGCCGATCTGCGCCACGAAGCGTCGAACGAATTCCGCGGCCAGATCGCCGAGCTGACGCCGGGCGAGGACTTCGGCTTCCTCATGACCAAGGAAGGCGCGCTGCTCTACTTCCATCGCAACAGCATGCTCAGCGGCGATTTCGACCGCCTGCATCGCGGCGACGAAGTCTCCTATATCGAGGCGATGGGCGACAACGGCCCGACCGCGAGCAAGGTGCGCGTGCAGGAGCGGGCGTAGGCCGGAACTCTCCGCGTATGATGATGGGTGAGGGGGACAGCCCTCTCATCCATTCATTTTCGTTGTAATGCTGCGGCTGCCCTCTCCCACAAGGGGGGAGGGCTCAAATACTGGCGCTGCGCTCGCCTAAGCGAACCCGAACAACTTCTTCGCCGTCCCCGAGAACAATTTCGCGCGCTCGCCCGCATCCGGAAACAGCCGCGCGACGAGCGCGGTGAGCGGCCCGTAATCCTGCCGCTCATTGGCGCGCAGGAACGGCCAGTCGGACGCCCAGATGCAGTGATCGAGCGTGAAGGCCGACGCCAGCGCGCGCACGAACGGCACGCAGTCGTCGAACGGATAGGACCGCTGCGAGAATTTGGCGTAGCCGGACAGTTTCACGGTCACGCGGCCCGTGTCGGCAAGCTTGAGCAGCGCCTGGAACGCCGGCTGGTTCACGCCGTCGGCCAAGGTCGGCCGACCGCAATGGTCGACCAGCGTCGGCACGGGAATCTCCTCGACCCATTTGACGAACGGCAGGAGCTGGTCGTGCTCGGTCTGCAATTGCATGAACATGCCGAGCTCGGCGAGCTTCTCGACCAGCTTGCGCGCCGGCCGGTAATAGTCGCTGCCGTGGAACGTCGGATTGAACGCGGCGCCGACGATGCCCTGCGCCTGCAAGTCGCGCAGCGCGCCCATCGATGCGTCGAAATCGATGATCGCCACGCCCTTGAAGCGTCCCTTGCCGCGCGCGATCGTGTCGAGCAGCAAGGAATTGTCGCTGCCGTAGCCAGAGTTCGGCTGCACGATCAGCGCATGCGTGACGCCGTGAAAATCCATCACCGCATCGAATTGCGCCGGCGTGCCGATCTCCTGGCCGGCTGGCTTGTAGGCGACCGCCGGATTGTACGGAAAGCGCACTGGATCGAGCACGTGCATGTGGCAGTCGATCTTCGGCTCGGCGATGACGCTCATTGCGCCGCCTCCGCGTGGAGCGCCTGCGCCAGTTGCCTACGAAAGCCGCGGTCGCGCTTGAGGTGCCATTCGCGGCTCATCGCCGCGCGCTTGTCGGAAAAGCCTTCCGAATGGAGCAGCACCCATGTGCGGCCGCGCGTCGAGCGCGCGCCGGTGCCGGCGTTATGCTTCGCAAGCCGCTGCGCGATGTCGTTGGTCCAGCCGACATAGGTGAGGTGCCGTGCGCCGGCGAGGCAGCCGAGCACATAGACGAAGGCCGATGCCTTGCGCCGCCTGCCCGTCCGCGGCTTCGCGGTCGCCATTGCCTCTCCCCGCATGCCCCAAAATGCAGATGGCCGGATCATGCCCGGCCATCGCGACGATACACGATTCGAAGCTTGGATTAGCGCAGTCCGCCCCAGCGGGCGTCGAAGGTGCCGACCGGAACGGTCGGCTGCGCGCCGGCGATGGTCGCGGTCGAATAGGCAGTGCGCACGTCGGTCTCGGCGGGCTTGGCCGGCTGCGCCGCCGCCGTGTGGGTGCGCGGCGCCAGCGCCTTCGCGACTTCACGCGGATCGGCCGTGCTCACGCGCGGCTTGGCGGCGAGTTCGGTGTTGGTGCCGCGCAGGGCGACGGCGGTGGTGGCGGGCTTCGGCGTGGCCGGCTTGGGCGCGGCTTCACGCTTCGGCACGGAGGCGAGGGCGATCGGCTGCTGCGTCTCTTCAGGCTGCGCCTGCGGCTGCTCGGGCTGCACCTGCGCGCGCGGAATGGTCGTTCCCGGCGGGTTCGGCACGTGCGGCAGCGCGCCCGGGGCGACCGCCATCTGCACCAGCTGGCCCTTGGAATCGTACTGCGTCTGCGTCTCGAGCTTGTCGGCGAACACCGGGTTCATGCCGCCGTCGCCGACATGCGCGGCCACGACCTGCACGCCTTCGCCGATATAGTTCGCCATCTTGGTCTGCTCGTCGCGGCGATGATCGAGCACCGCGTCGGCGATCTGCGGGTCGAGCTTGTGCACCGGGCAGGCGGCGCGCGCATTGCGCGGGCTGAGCGGCTGGCCGTCCTTGTCGACCTGGTCGAACAGGTAGCGCTGCTCGCACACCGCGACCTGCGGCGGCTGCTTGGTGGCTTCGAAATTGTCGTAGCCTTCCTTGAGCATCTTCCAGAACGCGAAGTTCGGGTTGTTGCGATGCTTGGCCATGTTCAGCGCGGTCATGCGGAACGGGAAGGCGTCGAACTGGAACGACTTCTGGCCGCCGAAGAAGGACTCGCGCGCCAGCGCGTAGATCTCCTGGATCTGCTCGTCGGTCATCGCGTAGCAACCGCGCGACGAGCAGTCGCCGTGCACCATCAGCTCCGAACCGGTGTAGTTGTGCGCGCGGTCATAGGCGTTCGGGAAGCCGGTGTTGAAGGCGAGATAGTAGCTGGAGTTCGGGTTCATCAGCCCGGGCGTGATCGCGTAGAAGCCCTCCGGCGCCTGACGGTCGCCTTCCTTCTTCTTCGGGCCGAGATCGCCGGACCATTTGCAGATCGGATAGGTCTTCAGGAGCGTGTACTGGCCGTCGCGCGCCTGCTTCCAGACTTCG
>JBQCFB010000171.1:0-13919 GCA_051959715.1 Pseudolabrys sp. | reverse complement strand
GCTCAAGCAGGTCGGCCTCGAGACCATCGCCGAGCGCCCGCTGGCGCAGACCTCCTACGGCGAGCGCCGCCGCGTCGAGATCGCCATGGCGCTGGCGCAGAAGCCGAAGGTGCTGCTGCTCGACGAGCCCTTCGCGGGCCTGTCGATCGACGAACGGCGCGACGTGCACAAGTGCCTCATGAGCATCCCGCGCGACGTCACCATGGTGATGATCGAGCACAACATGGACGTGGCGCTGGAGTTCGCCGAGCGCATCACGCTCCTGCATTTCGGCGAGGTGATCGTCGAGGGCACGCGCAGCGACGTCGTCAACGATCCGCGCACGCGGGAGGTCTATCTTGGCCACTAGCGCGCTCCGCCTCGAACACATCGACGCCTATTACGGCGACAGCCACGTGCTGCAGGACGTCTCGCTCGAGCTCGGCGAGGCGCGCATGCTCGGACTGCTCGGCCGCAACGGCGCCGGCAAGACCACGTGCATGAGCGTCGCGATGGGTCTCCTGTCGCCGCGGCGCGGCAAGGTCGCCGTGTTCGGCGAGGAGGTCGCCGGCCGCTCGCCGGAAACCGTCGCCGCCGCCGGCGTGGCGCTGGTGCCGCAGGGCCGCCGCATCTTCAAGAGCCTGACCGTGCGCGAGAACCTCATCGTTGCGGCGCGCGAGCGTACCTACGGCAAGCATGCGCCGTGGACGCTCGACACCGTCTTCGCCATGTTCCCCCGGCTGAAGGAGCGCACCGGCCAGATGGCGGCGCATCTCTCCGGCGGCGAGCAGCAGATGCTGGCGATCGGCCGCGCGCTGATGGGTAATCCGCGCGTGCTGCTGATGGACGAGCCGTCCGAAGGCCTGGCGCCGCAGATCGTGCACGAGGTGATGGAGACGGTACGCAAGCTCAAGTCGAGCGGCCTGTCGATCGTGCTGGTCGAGCAGAATCCGACACTGGTGTTCGACGTCGCCGACGACATCGTGCTGCTCAACACGGGGCGGGTGGCGGTCGTGTCGACGCCGGCCGCGCTCAGGGAAGACGCCGCCGTGCTGCGGCAGCACCTGGGAGTTTTCTAGTTTCCGACGCTCGCCCTTCGAGACGGCGGCCTCGCCGCCTCCTCGGGGCAAGGGTCAATCATTGCAATAAGGACAAGCGAAATGGCCGATCTCTGGAACAAATACGCCGACACCGCCGCCCGCCAGCACGGCAAGCCGGGTCGCGAGGCGAGGCCGAAGTCGAAGACGATCGACATGCACGCCCATGTCGCGGTCGCGCGTGTCATGGACATCGTCACACCTCATCTCAAGAAATCGACCGATCCACTCGTCCAGCAGTCGACCCCGGAAACCCAGGCGTTGATGGCAAAGCAGGCGGCGGACGTCCGCAGCCGCATGGGCACGACGGACGAGCGCTTTGCCGCGATGGACGACATGGGCGTCGACGTGCAGCTCATCTGTCCCGCCCCGCCGCAAATTCACTACAACCTGCCGGTCGACGTCGGCGTCGAGGCTGCGCGCGCGCTCAATGACGGCATCGCCGAGTATGTCGGCAAGCACAAGGACCGGCTGGTCGGCCTCGGCGGCGTGCCGCTCCAGGACGGCAACGAGGCGGCCAAGGAGCTCGAGCGCGGCATGAAGCAGCTCGGCTTCAAGGGCGTCGAGATCCTCACCAATGTGAACGGCAAAGAACTGTCCGATCCCGACTTTGCTCCGTTCTGGAAGAAGGCCGAAGAACTCGACGCGCTGGTCTTCATCCACCCGACCGGCTTCACCCAGCCGCAGCGCTTCGGCCGCTTTTACTTCAACAACGTGATCGGCAATCCGCTCGACACGACGATGGCGCTGCACTACCTGATCTTCGACGGCGTGTTCGAGCGCCATCCCAAGCTCCGCGTCCTGGCGGCGCACGGCGGCGGCTATCTCGGCGCCTATTCCGGCCGCATCGACCACGCCTGGGGCGCGCGCTCCGATGCGCACGGCAACCTGCCGCATCCGCCGACGACCTATCTTCGCCGTAACGTCTATTTCGACACGATCGTCTTCACGCCGCATCAGCTCGAGGCGCTGGTGAAGACCTATGGCGCGGATCGCATCGTCATGGGCACCGACTATCCCTTTGACATGCTCGAGAATGACCCGATCGGCCACATCAACTCGGTCGCGGGCTTCGACGATGCGACGCGCGCGGCGCTCGCCGGCGGGAATGCGAAGAAGATTCTGGGAATGTGAGGTCGCCTTAATCCCTCCCCGCAAGGGGAGGTCGGCGAGCGCAGCGAGCCGCGGTGGGGTTTAGCTCAAACTAAGACGAATCCGCCACCCGGTCGGTTTCGCCGACCACCCTCCCCCTTTTGGAGGAGGGATGAAGAAAGTCACCCGTACAGAAAATCCAGCGTCGCCGTCTCGCGGATGACCGCGCTGTCCGTTTCGTGGCGGCCGGCGCGCTCTTCTTCCTCGCGCGTTCGCGTCGCCTGGAGATAGGCACCGAGATGGCGCGCGCGCTCGATGATGCGGTGGTTCTCGTCGAGCCGTGCCGCCTCGAAGCGCTTCAGGCCCGCCGCGACATCCGCCTCGCCATCGAGCGCATCGGCAAGCGCCGCTGCGTCGTCCGCCGCTTTGGCGACGCCGGCCCCGACATGCGGCCGCGCCACGAACGCGGCGTCACCGACCACCGCGACGCGGCCGAAGGCCATGCGCGGCGAGGTGAGGTCGTAGATCGGCTGCAGCAGCGGCTCGGCGATCAGCCGCACGATCTGGCGGAACTGCGGCGCCAGGAGACGCTCCGCCGCGTTCCGCATCTCGGCGATCGCCTCGCGGCGGATCAGGGCCGGCGGGATCGAGATCGCGTGCGTTACGCCGCTCTCGTCCGTGAGCAGCCATTTGAGCTTGGTCGCCTCGTCGGCCGGGCGATACCAGATGACGTTGTAGCGGCGATGGCCCTCGCGCAGATCGTTGTCCGGGCCAGCGACCGGATAGCCGAGGAACTGTTCGCCCGGCGGCAGGCCGAACGACATGTAGCTGAACAACTCGGCATGCACCGCCGACGGGAAATCGCTTTCTAGGAGGAGCGCGCGCCAGGCGCTGTAGCCCGCATATTGCGGCAGCACGTCCGGCAGGCAGAGCTGACGCACGGTCGACCGGATGCCGTCGGCACCGACCAGGAGATCGGCCGCGACATTCTCGCCGTCTGAAAACTGCGCGGTGACGCCGGCTGCATCCTGACGGAAGCCGGTCAGCACGCGGCCGCGATGATAGCGATCGGGCGGAAACGCGTCGCGCAGCAGGCGGTAGACGCGCTCCCAGGCGGTCGCGACCTGGGGACATTCGTATTCGTGCGTCGTTTCGCCACGTGCATCGAGAATCTTTCGCGTCGTGATCCGGACGCCGAGGCCCTCGGTCGCAAGGCCGAGGCCGCGCAGCCGTTCGATGAGTTCCTGCTGCGCCACGATGCCGGCGCCGCGGCCGGACAACTCGCTGTCGACGCGCTCGTAGATATCGACGTCCCACCCGGCCCGCCGCAGGAGAAGCCCACTGAGAAGGCCGCTCATCGAGCCGCCGATCACGACGGCGCGTCTCCGCTCAGGTCCCGGCACTTAACGTCCCTCAAGCTTTTCGGCTGCTCGATTATCCTATATATGATGGGCAAAAGCACTGGAGGAATGCCATGGCACTGACGATGGTCGACAAGGCCGCCGAGAAGAAGGACAAGTCACAGTGGCCGGCCGAGATCGCGGCCGAGTTCGAGCGCGAGGCGAAGAACCCCAACCCGTGCGTCGGCTCCATGCTCCTGTCGGAGAACGAGCGCACGCGCGTGTGGATGATCCGGCTCGCGCCCGGCGAGCGCATCGGTTTCCACCGCCATGTGCTGGACTATTTCTGGACCGCCGTGAGCGGCGGCCACGGCCGTCAGCACGTGCATGACGGCACCACGGTCGAATACACGTACCAGATCGGTGAGACGCGCCACGAGACTTACGGCTCGGGCGAGTTCAAGGTGCATGATCTGGAAAATCTCGGCGACCGCGAAATGGTTTTCATGACCGTCGAGTTCAAGGACAGCGCCAACAAGCCGATGCAGCTGCCCGCCGGCGTGAAGCCGCAGGCCGCCGCGGCCTGACCCGCGACGCGACGCGTCTGCCGCACCGGCGCGCCATTCGGGCGCGGCGGATTGGTTTGAGGCCCTATCAATCCGGCTAGCCAAGGCGGCGGGGTTCGGTGCAAACTGCACCGGCCTGCCCGCCCCGCCGGGGGCGATATGGCCGGCTTTCCAGCCTGAAAGCGGGCAAGCCGAGCGAACGAGCGCGAACAGCGCCGACAAGAAGAAACGGAAATGGGACGCGACGAGGGGACGAAACCGGCCATGCCGCCTGCGACACGATCGAGGACCTCACGAACCGCGACTTCGCGCGCATCCCTGCAAGCGCGCAGCGGCTGAGGACGGCATGGACTTCTCGCTCCTGATGAATGCGATCATCGCCGGGCTCCTGCTCGGCGCTTTCTACGCCGCCGTGACCGCCGGCATTTCGATTTCGTTCGGCATGCTCGATGTCGTCAACATCGCGCATCCTGCCTTCATCATTCTCGGCTCGTACATCGCCTACATCGTCAACGCGCAATACGGCTTCGATCCGATCATCGTCAGCATCGTCGCGCTGCCGGTCTTCTATGCTCTCGGCGCGGCCGTGTATCAGATTTTCTACGTCTCGTTCGAGAAACGCGGCCAGGACTCGCTGCGCGGCCTCGCCTTCTTCTTCGGCCTCTTGTTCGTCACCGAGGTGTTCCTGGTGCTCACCTTCGGCGTCGACTATCGCTCGGTCGACGCCTTCTATATCGGCTCGAGCCTGCGCCTCGGCTCGGTCGAATTCCCCTACCGCCTGCTCGTGCCCGCCGTCGTCGCGCTCGCGATGTTCGCCGGCTTGCAGGTCTTTCTCGGCCGCACGTTCATTGGCCGCGCGGTGATGGCGGTGTCGCAGGACCCGCTAGCGCTGCGGCTGATGGCGGTCGACCCGACGCGGATCAAGCGCATCGCCTTCGCCATCTCGATCGCCACCGCCTCGCTCGCCGGCGCCTTCCTCATCATCATCCAGCCGGTCATTCCCTCGGTCGGCCGCGACTATATCGGCCGCATCTTCGCGATCTGCGTGCTCGGCGGACTTGGCAGCCTGCCCGGCACGCTGATCGCCGCGCTGCTGCTCGGCGTCATCGAAAGCATCACCTCGACCTTCTACGGCCCGTCCTGGGCCCCCGCGGTGTCGTTCGGCATTCTTCTGCTCACGCTCGCCGTTCGTCCCTCCGGCCTGTTCGGACGCTGACCTGTGCGCACGCCCCTCTTCATCCTCATCCAGGCCGTCGTCGCACTCGCCCTCTATCTGGTGATGCACTTCTTCGGCAACGATTACCTGTTTTTTGCCGGGTACACGGTGCTGCAATTCATCGTGCTCGCCACCGCCTGGAACATCCTCGGCGGCTATTGTGGATACGTGAATTTCGGCTCCGCCGGGTTCTTCGCCATCGGCGCCTATACCAGCGTCTTCCTCTTCACCGTCGGCCAGTCGCCGGAAGCCGTGTTCCCGGACGCGATCCTGCCGGCAATGCAGACGATCTTTCCGCTGCCCGTGCCGGTGATCATCGTCGTCTCCGGCTTCATGGCGGGCCTCGTCGGACTCGGAACCGGTTATCTGACGCTGCGCCTGCGGGGCGTGTTCTTCGCCATCGCCACGCTTGCGCTCGCGGTCGTGCTCCAGACCCTGATCGTCAACTGGTCCTTCGTCGGCGGCTCGCGCGGCGCCTATGTCATCCCGGCCAACACCGTGCCGGTGTTCGGACCGTACATCCATTACCTGTTCGCGCTGATGCTGCTGCTCACCATCATCGCGCTCACAAGCGCGCGGCTGATCGAGCGGTCGAGCCTCGGCGTCGGCTTCGCCACCATCCGTGACGATGAGCTCGCCGCGGAGGCCTGCGGCGTGCCGACCCTCAAGCTCAAATTGATCGCCACGGTCTTGTCCGGCGCGCTGATGGGCATGGCCGGCGCGCCCTTCCCCTTCTACATCGGCTACACCGAGCCGGGCTCCGTGTTCGATCTCGGCTACGCGGTCAACACCATCGCCATGCCGATGATCGGCGGCACCACCTCATGGGCCGGTCCGCTGATCGGCGCCATCCTGCTCGGCACGCTTCAGCAAGTCGCGACCGTGACCATTTCATCGGCGGTCAACCTGCTGCTGGTCGGCCTCCTGTTGATCGGCTTCGTCATCGTCGCGCCTAGCGGCATCGTCGGCCTGTGGCAGGGTCGGTTCGGCAAGGGAGCGAAGCGATGAGCGAACCGCTCCTCAGGATCGAAGGGCTCGGCAAGCGTTTCGGCGGCTTCGTCGCGCTCGATTCCGTCGACCTCGCCGTCGCGCCGGGCGAGCGCCTCGGCCTGATCGGCCCGAACGGCTCGGGCAAGTCGACGCTGGTCAACTGCATCTGCGGCACGCTCCGCAACGAGGACGGCAAGGTCAGCTTCGACGGCGCGCAGGTCGACGGCCTCACCGCGCACGAGCGCACGCATCTCGGTCTCGCCCGCAGCTTCCAGCTGCCGCGGCCGTTCATGAGCATGAGCGTCGCCGAGAACATCCACGTGCCGCTGATCTACACGGTCGGCGCCCGCTCGGGCCATCATCTGTCGGCGGCCGATCTCGACACGCGCTGCATGGAGCTGCTCGCCCTCGTCGCGCTCGACGGCAAGGCCCGCCACTCGCCGCGCGACTTGACGCAGGTCGAGATGCGCAAGCTGGAGCTTGCCCGCGCGGTCGCCGCCGAGCCGAAGCTCCTGATCGCCGACGAGGCGATGGCCGGCCTGTCGCATTCCGAGGTCGAGGACATCGTCAAGCTGCTGATCCGGCTCAACGAGCGCGGCATCACCATCATCATGATCGAGCACATCATGCGCGCGGTGATGGCCTTCTCGCAGCGGCTCGCCGTTCTGGTCTCCGGCAAGAAGATCGCCGACGGCAAGCCGGACGACGTGATCAAGGACAAGGATGTCGTGGGAGCCTACCTTGGCACATAGCGGCAACAGCATCAGCGTCGAGGGCATCGACGCCGCCTACGGCGCGGTGCGCGTGCTCGAGGACGTGACGGTCCGCGCCGGCGACGGCGAGACCGTGGTGCTGCTCGGCACCAACGGCAACGGCAAGTCGACGCTGATGAAATGCATGATGGGCATGGTGCGTCCGCAGAAGGGCCGCATCACTGCCGTCATCGACGGCGAGAGCCACGACCTCATCGGCAAGACCACCGAGCAGATCGTCGACCTCGGCATCGCGCTGGTGCCCGAAGGTCGCCGCCTGTTCCCGCGCCAGACCGTCGAGGAGAACCTCCTCCTCGGCGCCAGCCGCCAGAAGGCGCGTCCGCAGATCAAGCCGAACCTGGAATTCTGCTTCGAGATCTTCCCCCGGCTCGCCGAGCGCAAGAGCCAGCTTGCCGGCTCGATGAGCGGCGGCGAGCAGCAGATGCTGGCGCTCGCGCGAGCGCTGATGCTGTCGCCGCGAATCCTGCTGATCGACGAGCCGTCGGTCGGCCTGTCGCCCCTCCTCGTCAGCCGCACCATCGACGCGATCAAGCGGCTGAAGGACCATTACCGGCTGACCGTGCTGATGGCCGAGCAGAACTTCGTGCAGGCCGTGCGCATCGCCGACCGCGGCTATGTCATCGTCCACGGCAAGATCGCCTATGAGGGCGGCTCGGCCGACGAGCTCAACAACAACGACCTCATTCGCCAGTTCTATCTCGGGCTTGAGGCGTAAGGCCTCTCCCTTCTCGTCCCTTCGCGCGCAAACAAAAACGGCGCCGTGTTCGTCACACGGCGCCGTTT
The DNA here is from genome assembly GCA_051959715.1 of Pseudolabrys sp. GTDB lineage: Bacteria > Pseudomonadota > Alphaproteobacteria > Rhizobiales > Xanthobacteraceae > Pseudolabrys. Next base: position 6,083 of record JBQCFB010000171.1, on the reverse strand, counting down.
CGGTTTTACAACGAGAGGCTTACTTGTGCGCCTTCTCGTACGGGAAGATCGCCTTGCCCGTCTCCAGGTTCTTGGGGTGCAGCACGGTCTGATAGCTCATGCCGGCCCAGGTCTTCATGTCGGCGTCCGGCTTGATGTCGTGATACTGCACGGTGAGCATGCGGCCTTCTTTCCACTCACCCTTGGCGCCGAATGCGATCGGACCCATGATGGTCTCGAACTTGTTCGCCTTCAGGTAGGCGGCAAGCTTGTCGTCATCGACGCTCTTGGCGCCCTTGATCGCATCGCCGAGGATCTGCACGTAGGCATAGCCCCAGCCGCCGAGGTAGTAGCCGAGCGGATCGACGCCGGCGCCCTTGGCGCGCTGCTGGTACTCCTTGAAAAACTCCTCGGTGCCCTTGTACATCTGCTTCTTGTCCGGCACCCAGGTCTCATAGTTGATGAGACCGTTCAGCTTGCCCTTGAGCTTCTCCTTGAAGGCCGTGACCTGGAGGCCGACCATCGCGCCGCCGAACATCTTCGGTTTGAGCCCGATCTCGTTCGCCGCCTCGACGATACCGACCGAGTCGGCGGGATACGAGCAGACGATGACCGCGTCGGCGTTCGCCGCCTGCAGCGCGCGGACGACGGGCGTGAAGTCGGTCGTCTTCGGCGGGGGCGGATAGCTCTTGTCGTAGACGATCTTCATGCCGAACTTCTTGGCATTCTCGCGCGCGCCTTCGCAGGCGTTCTGCGAGAACTCGGCGTCGGCGGCAGCCAGCGCCAATGTCTTGATGCCGTTCTCCTTGGCGACCTCGAAGAAGCCCTCGGTGAACGAGGTCTTGGTGTTCGGTCCCGTCGGCAGCACCGAGAAGTATTTCGGGTATTTGAACTTGTCGTTCACGTCGAGCGCGAACAGGCTGATGAAGGTCTTGCCCTTGCGCATGACGACGGGCATGGCCGGCGCCACTTCGTTGGTGGCGTAACCGCCGACGACCAGATCGACTTTGTCGACGTCGAGCAGCTTGGTGTAGATGCCGGGCACTTCCTGCGGCGAGCTCTTGTCGTCGTAATAGACGAGCTCGACCTTGCGCCCGAGCAGGCCGCCTTCCTTGTTGATCTGATCGCGCCAGATCTCGATCCCGAGCAAGCCCTGCTTGCCGACCGCCGACAGGAAGCCGGTGAGCGACATGGAGAAGCCGATCTTGAGCGGCGGCTTGTCCTGAGCGCTGGCCGACGCGAAGCCGAGCGCTGCCGTCATGGCAAGCGCGGCACCGGCCGTCCGCAGTATGGTTCTGAGATTCATCTCATTCCTCCCTTTTGAATTCGTTGTGCGGCATCTTAAGCGAGTTTCGGTTCCGCGCGCTAGGGGCTAAGTCCACGAAAAAGTTGGGCTAAATCCCCTCGTCCCCATGGCGATGTGCGATGCGTGCGGCGTCGTGGCTACCTGCGCAATGCGAGCCCGGCGGACTTGTCCCGCCGCCGCGCGTCTTCGATGATGCGCCGCAATCGAAGGCAGACAAAGGACGCACAATGCCGCGCAGGATCGTCGATATTTCGGTGCCGCTGGAGAACGACGTGGCGGCCGATCCACCGGGCTACGGGCCGAAGATCGAATATCTCGATCACCAGCAGACCGCCGCCGACATCCTCAAATTCTTTCCGGGACTGAAAAAGGAGGACCTTCCCGACGGCGAGGGCTGGGGCTTCGAATGGGTGCGGCTGTCGACGCACTGCACCACGCATCTCGACGCGCCCTATCACTTCGCCTCGACGATGGACCGCGGTAAGCGCGCCGCGACCATCGACCAGGTGCCGCTCGACTGGTGCTACCAGCCAGGCGTGAAGCTTGATTTCCGCCATTTCCCCGATGGCTATGTCGCCACGGCGGCGGATGTGGAGTCCGAGCTCAAACGTATCGGGCATACGCTTTCGCCGCTTGAAATCGTAGTGGTGAATACCAGCGCCGGCGCCGCCTACGGCCAACCCGACTACGTCGCCAAAGGCTGCGGCATGGGGCGCGAAGCGACCATGTACCTGCTCGAGCGCGGCGTGCGCGTCACCGGCACGGACGGATGGAGCTGGGACGCGCCGTTCTTGTTCACGATGCAGCGCTACATGAAGGATCACGACCCGAAGATCATCTGGGAAGGTCATCGCGCCGGCCGCGACATCGGTTATTGCCACATCGAGAAACTGCACAATCTCGAAGAGTTGCCGTCGACCGGTTTCACGGTGAGCTGCTTCCCCGTGAAGGTGAAAGGCGGTTCCGCCGGTTGGACGCGCGCGGTCGCGATCATCGACGGCGCTTGATTACACACCCCGGCGGGTTAGCATCCTTCTCAACGACGACAAGGCCGCATGGCCGGCGACGCCGGCCAAAGGTCTTGCGCATAGGGGGAGACGCCATGGATCGCCGCCGCTTCATCGCGGGCAGCGCTGCTGCCGCTGCCGCACTCGCCGCCAGGCCCGGATTCGCCGACGACGCCTACCCGTCGCACGCCGTCACCTTCATCAATCCGTTTCCGCCGGGCGGCGCGGCTGACGTGGTCGGCCGTCCGATCGCGGCCTTGCTCGAGCCGATCCTTAAGCAGCCCTGTGTCATCGAGACCAAGGCCGGCGCCGCCGGCCAGGTCGGCGCGCAGTTCGCGGCGACCGCGAAGCCTGACGGCTACACGCTGCTCATCCATATCGTGTCGATCTCGGGCTTTGCCGACGTCGACAAGCTGTTCGGCCGGCAGCCGAAGTTCACGCGCGCCGACTTCACGCCGATCGCGCGGCTCACCGCGGGCCCGATGGTGCTCGTCGTCAACGACCAGCAGCCCTACAAGACGCTCAAGGATCTGGTCGAGGACGCGAAGAAGAATCCCGACAAGCTGATCTTCTCCTCGTCGGGCCTCTACGGCGCGCTGCACCTGCCGATGGCGCTGTTTCTCAAGGCCGCGGGTCTGAAGATGAAGCATCTGCCGACCAATGGCGGCGGCCCGGCGCTCACCGCGGTCCTCGGCAATAATGCGCAGGTGCTCGCAACCTCGATCGCCGCCGCGAGCGGCCAGATCAAGGCCGGCAAGCTGCGCGCCCTCGCCTGCTTCTCCGACAAGCGCGCCGCGTCGATGCCCGACGTGCCGACGTTCAAGGAACTCGGCTACGACGTGGAGTTCTCGCTCTGGGTCGGCATGTTCGCGCCGGTGAAGACGCCGAAGGCGAATGTCGACGTGATGCGCGAGGCCGTGCGCAAGGCCGCCAACGGCGACCAGTTCAAGACGGCGATCGCCAATATCGGCGACGAGGTCGCCTATCTCGATCAACCGGACTTTGCCAAGTTCTGGGACGAAGACGCCAAGCGCGTCGAGGCCGCCGTGCAGGCGATCGGCAAGGTCTGACGGCACCCACGGCGAAGGCACAATCAAGGGAGGCAATGATGGATCGACGCATGTTCGTCGCCGGAGCATTTGCCTCCGCGACCGCGCTCGCCGCCCGTCCGGCGCTGGCGCAGGCTTTCCCGACGCACGCCATCACCATCGTCAACGCCTTCCCCCCGGGCGGCGCCAACGACATCGTTACGCGGCCGCTCGCGTCGGCGATGGAGCCGATCCTCAACCAGCCGGTCGTGGTCGAAACAAAGGCGGGTGCGGCGGGCGCCGTCGGCGCGCAATACGTCGCGTCCGCCAAGCCGGACGGCTACACGCTGCTCTCGCACAACACCGGCATCTCCGGCTTCGCCGAGGTCGACAAATTGTTCGGCCGGCCGGTGAAGGTGACGCGCGCCGATTTCATCCCGCTGGCCCGCATCATCGCCGATCCCTGCCTGCTTCTCGTAAACGACCAGCAGCCATACAAGACGGCGAAGGAGTTCATCGACGCCGCAAGGAGCGCCGCTACGCCGATCATCTACAGCTCGGGCGGGCTCTACGGCGCGACGCACCTGCCGATGGCCATGCTGGAGAAGGCCGCGGGCGGGCTGAAGCTGCGGCACCTGCCGACCAATGGCGGCGGACCTGCGATCACCGCCGTGCTCGGCAACAACGCGCAGGCGTCCGCGCAGTCGATCTCTGCCACGCTCAGCCACATCAAGGCCGGCAAGCTGCGCGCGCTCGCCTCGTTCGGCGGCACGCGCTCGAAGGCGCTGCCTGACGTGCCGACCCTGAAGGAGCTCGGCTACAACGTCGAATATTATCTCTGGGTCGGCATCTTCGCGCCGAAGGCGACGCCCGCGGACGCGGTCGCGGCGCTGGACGCCACGATCGGCAAGGCCGCGCACGCGCCGGCTTTCGTGACGGGTCTGAATAATCTCGGGCTCGAGCCCGCCTATCTCAACCGCGCCGACTTCCAGACGTTCTGGGACGCCGACGGCCTGCGCGTCGACGAAGCGGTCAAGGCGATTGGACGCGTTTAGCAAAAGGCACACGACATGACCCTACGCGCCGATCACGTCGCGGGCGCCGCATTCATCGCCTTCGGAATCCTGGTGATCGCGATCAGCGGCAGCCTCCCCTTCGGCAACCTGTCATCGCCGGGCTCCGGCTTTCTGCCGATCATACTGTCGGTGCTGATGATGCTGTTCGGAGCCACGCTCATGGTGCGCGCCGGCGAGAGCCGGCCGTTCGCGACTTTGGCGTGGAGCGATGCCAGGCACGCCGCCATGGTCGTGCTCATCACGGCGGTGGCGATCGCGGTCTTCGAGCCGCTCGGTTTCGCCACCTCCAACGTCCTGATGATGCTGGCCCTGCTTCTCGTCATCGAGCGCCGCGGCGTCGGACCGGCGGCGCTCTACAGCGTCGGCGTCGTCGGCATCACCTACGTCCTGTTCGTCTATCTCCTGAAGACACCGCTCGAGACCGGCCCCTTCGGCTTCTAGGAACATTCCGTGGAAACGACGCTGCACAGCCTCCTGCTCGGCTTCTCGGTCGCGTTCGAGCCGCATAATGCCTGGTACGCGTTCCTCGGCTGCCTCGTCGGCACGCTGGTCGGCGTGCTGCCCGGCATCGGGCCTCTCGCCGGCATCTCGATCCTGCTGCCCGTCACCTTCGGGCTGAACGCGACGCAGGCGATCATCATGCTGGCCGGCATCTATTACGGCTCGCAATATGGCGGCTCGACCACGTCGATCCTGATGCGCATTCCGGGCGAAGCCTCGTCGGTGATGACCTGCATCGACGGCTACGCCATGGCGCAGAAGGGCCGCGCGGGAGCTGCACTGTGCATCGCCGCGGTCGGCTCGTGGATCGGCGGCACATTCGGCGTGCTGGTCCTGACGGTCGTCGCGCCGCCGCTCGCGACCATCGCCATCAAGTTCGGTCCGCCCGAATACACCGCGCTGCTCGTGCTCGGCCTCATTTTCCTCGCCTACATGTCGTCGACGTCGCTGATCCGCACGCTGCTGATGGCCTCGATGGGCCTCATGCTCGGCATGATCGGCATCGACAACATGACCGGCGACTTCCGCTACAGCTTTAACCTCGCGGAGCTCGGCGACGGCATCGGCATCGTACCGGTCGCCGTCGGCCTGTTTGGCCTCGGCGAGATCCTGTCGACGCCGAGCGCCGACGCGGTCAAGAACGTCATGGCGCCGAAGTTGCGCGAACTGCTGCCGACGCGTCAGGAATGGCGGGAGTCGGCCCTGCCGATCGCGCGCGGCACGCTGCTCGGCTTCATCATCGGCATCATCCCAGGCTCGGCGCACATCATTTCGAGCTTCCTCTCCTACGCGCTGGAGCGGCGGCTCTCGCGGCACCCCGAGCAGTTCGGCAAGGGCGCGGTCGCCGGCGTCGCCGGACCCGAAACGGCGAACAACGCGGCCTCGACCGGCGCCTTCGTGCCGCTGCTTGCGCTCGGCATCCCGACGAGCCCGATCACCGCGGTGCTGATCGGCGCGCTGATGATCCACGGCGTCTCGGTCGGGCCGACCCTCGTCAACGAGCACCCGGACGTGTTCTGGGGCTTCGTTGCGTCCATGTATGTCGGCAACATCATGCTGCTGGCGCTGAACCTGCCGCTGGTCAGCGTGTTCGTGACCGTGCTGCGGATTCCCTACGCCTATCTCTATCCGATGATCATCATGTTCTGCATCATCGGCGTCTACGAGACGAACAACTCGATCGTCG
>JBQCFB010000170.1:0-3169 GCA_051959715.1 Pseudolabrys sp. | reverse complement strand
ACGCCGTCGATCTGCACGCTGCCGTCGATCAGGGCGCGGGTACGGTCATAGGGGCCAACGGCGACGGAGAGCTGGAGCTTGGACATGTCGAGAGGATGTTCCGCGTTCGTGTTCGGCGCGGAGTCTTAGGGGAAAGCCGGTGCGATGGCAAAGTGCTCTCGGGCACTCGGCACAGCGCAGCACCACCCTCCTCCGTCATGGCCGGGCTTGTCCCGGCCATCCACGTCTTTCTCGCTCCCGAAAGCAAGACGTGGATGCCCGGCACAAGGCCGGGCATGACGAGCTAACGCTCGTCAGCTCGCCCGCGCCTTCATGAAGTCGCGGAAGCTCTTCGTCTCGTAGGCCTTCTCGCGCACGAAGCGGAACATGGCGAGGAAATCGTCGGGGCGGAAATAGCCCGGCGCGCGCGCCACCTCGCGCGCCTGCGGCGCCAGCGCCTTCAGCTTGCCGGCGTTCTCGCCGAAGAACTGGAAGGTCGGCGTGAACTGCACATTGTATTTCTTCGCCATCGCCTTCTCGGTCAATTCCTCGCCGTCGAAATCGGTGACGGTCTTCAGCCCGATGATGTTGAGCTGCTGGACGACGAAGTTCGCCTTGATGTAGTCGGCAATGTCGGGCCGCGCGAAATTGGTGAAGTGCGTTTCCTTGCAGTACGGGCAGCCCTTGAGCTCCCACATGACGACGAAGCGCTTGCCCTGCTTGTCGGCTTCGGCGAGGTCCTCGGGCAGCACCATGAAGCTGTCGAGGAACCAGGGCTCGCGGTAGAGCCCCTCGTCGGTCAGTTGCGGCGTGGCGCGCGCGACCGCCGGCAGCGCCAGGGCCGCCGCCGCTCCGAGCATCACATCGCGCCGCGTCAAGGTCACCGAAACCACTCCGGAAGGCATGCCATGCGCGGCCTGTCGCCGGCCGCCGCCACCGGCGTATATATAGCCGACGCCCGTTGCGCCGTCTCACAGTCCGGTGAAGCCATGCTGGTCAGGTCTGTCCGCCCTGCAATTCTCGGTGCCGCCCTGGCCGGGCTCGCCGCCCTCGCCGCGCCGACCGCCGCCCGCGCCGACGACCTCGCCGACTTCAACGCCGCCGTCGAGCAGGCGGCGGCGCACAACCGGGTCGCCATCGGCTATCTGCGCACCGGCAATGTCGACCTCGCCGGGCTGGAGATCGACCGCCTGCGGCAGGCCTTCCAGCAGGTGACGAGCCGCAAGCGCCCGGAGGTGTTCGACCGCGCGCTATACGTGAAGGCGATGACCGACATTTCCATGCGGCTCATCACCGCCGACATGCTGCTCGGCTCCGGCCGCACCGACAATGCGCGCGCCTCGCTCACCGCCGTGCGCGACGACCTCTACGAACTGCGCAAGTCCGCGCATGTCGAGGTGCTGGCCGATTGCGTGCGCGACGCCGGCACCGCGATGGACGCGCTGATGGCTTACGACGCGCGCGATGTCGAGTTCGACAAGGCGGACCAGACGTCCGACCTGGCGGCCAAGGCCGGCGCCTATGCGAAGACCCTCGCCCGCTGCGACGGCATGGCCGACGCCACAACCCGCGCGGCGCCGGAATTCCGGCGGCTGATCGACGGCGCACAGGCGAGCCTCGCTCTGATCGGCAAGGCGATCGAGACGCACGACAAGAGCCTCGTGCACCGGGTGCTCATCGAATTGCGTTCGTTCGACAATCTACTGGCGTTCCGCTTCGGCTGAACCTCAGCCTTCAGGCCCGCCGGTTCGCTAAAAGCGACTTGCACGCGCTTGCATAACTTACACTCATTCTAAAATAGAACGGTGCGCGCGCGTAAAAACCGTTGCGCGCGGCCTGAGACTGTTCTGTATTCTGCCCCCCGACGGACAACCCCCGGACAGGCCCATGGATCTCCAGGCGACCGAGAGCCGCGAGCGCAGGCACGACGCCCAGCGCATGGCGGCCAATGCCGAGCGCGCCACCGAATTCCTCAAGGCCCTGGCGCACCAGAGCCGGCTCATGATCCTGTGCATTCTCGCCGAGGGTGAGAAGTCGGTGAGCGAGCTCGAGGACCTTCTCTCGCTGCGCCAGCCGACCGTGTCGCAGCAGCTCGCGCGCCTGCGCGGCGACGGCCTCGTCGCCACCCGCCGCGACGGCAAGGCGATCTATTACCGGCTCGCCAGCGAGGACGCGCGCACCATCATCGGCGCCGTGTACGACGTGTTCTGCCGCAAGGCGCGCAAGCGCTGACCGGCGGCTCACGGCCCCGGCAGGAATTCGCTGGTCCGCCCCGTCAGCCAATAGACGAACAGCCCGAGCCATTCGTGCGCGGCCATGTCGGTCGCCGCGAGCGACTGACCGAACTGGGCCGTGAGCATCGAGCGCCAGCGCCAGCGCGGCAGGGTGTGCCAGTCGACCGGATAGGCCTCGACCGGAAAGCCGATCTTGCGGAAGCAGCCGATCGCGCGCGGCATGTGCTGCGCCGAGGTGACGAGCAGCCAGCGCTCGCCCGGCTTCGGCGCGACCATGGCCTTTGTGAAGGCGGCGTTCTCCGCGGTGTTGCGCGAATTGCGTTCGAGCGCCACGCGCGCGCGCGGCACGCCGAACGTGTCGAGCAGCGGATAGAGCGCGTCCGCCTCCTTCGGCATGTCGGCGAGCAGGCTCGCATCGCCGCTCGTGAAGACGATGCGCGCGTTCGGATAGTCGCGCGCGAGCTTGGCGATGATGGTGATGCGCTCGGCCGCGTCGCCGAGCACGGTCTGGCCGCGCACCTGCGACGTCAGGGGGTCGATGGCGCCGCCGAGCACGATGATGCCGTCGGGCGGCCCGCGCGACGCGTCCCAGACCGGGAAGCGGTTCTCGAGGACGAAGTTGAGCAGGCCGCCGACCGGCAGCAGGCCGATGACGAGGAACAGGACGAGGCTCGTGCCCGCGAGGATGCGGCCGAACCGCCGCCTGCCCTTCGACAGCAGCAGAAGTCCCGCGAGACCGACGAGCAGCAGCAGGTTCGAGGGAACCAGCAGCAGCGCCGCGGTCTTCGACAGGACGAAGAACATCAGCGCGACTTCTTCCAGGCCTCGTAGCGCTTCTTGTTGTCCTCGTTCGGCGGATAGAGGCCGGGCAGCTTGGCGCCCTTCTCCACTTCCTGCACCAGCCAGCTCTCGAGCAGCTCGTGCTCGGCGCCCTCATGCGCGACGAAGTCGGCGAG
>JBQCFB010000169.1:0-7493 GCA_051959715.1 Pseudolabrys sp. | reverse complement strand
GCTGGCGCAGGGCGAAGGCGACGACCGCGACGGCGGCTGATCCCGCCGCCGCCTCTTACACATCCGATTCTGCCAACTGGCGCATGGTGCTGCCATGAATATCTCGCGCTTCTTCATCGACCGTCCGATTTTCGCCGGCGTGCTCTCGGTGATGATCTTCGTCGCCGGCCTGCTCGCGCTCCGCGTCATGCCGATCTCGGAATATCCGGAGGTCGTGCCGCCGTCGGTGGTCGTGCGCGCGCAATATCCCGGCGCCAATCCGCGCGTTATCGCCGAGACGGTGGCGACGCCGATCGAGGAGGCGGTCAACGGCGTCGAGGGCATGCTCTACATGAGCAGCCAGGCAACGACCGACGGCCTGATGACGCTAACCGTCACCTTTGCGCTCGGCACCGACCCCGACAAGGATCAGCAGCTCGTCCAGAACCGCGTCGCTCAAGCCGAAGCGCGCTTGCCCGACGAGGTGCGTCAGCTCGGCATCACGACGACCAAGAGCTCGCCCGACCTGACCATGGTTGTGCACCTGCTGTCGCCGAACGGCCGCTACGACATGACCTATCTGCGCAATTACGGCGTCCTCAACGTCAAGGACCGCCTGGCGCGCATCGCCGGCGTCGGCGACGTGCAGCTCTTCGGCGCCGGCGACTACGCAATGCGCGTCTGGCTCGATCCGCAGAAGCTCGCCGCCCGCGGTCTCTCGCCCGGCGACGTCGTCCGCGAGATCAGGGCGCAGAACGTCCAGGCTGCCGCCGGCGTGATCGGCGCATCGCCCGGCGTGCCGGGTCTCGATCTGCAATTGTCGCTGAACGCGCAAGGGCGGCTCAACAGCACGGAAGAGTTCGGCGACATCATCGTCAAGACCGGCGCCGACGGGCAGGTGACCAGGCTCAAGGACATTGCGCGTCTCGAGCTCGGCGCGTCCGACTATTCGCTGCGCTCGCTGCTCGACAACAAGCAGGCGGTCGCGCTCGGCATCTTCCAGGCGCCCGGCTCGAACGCGCTCGACATCTCCGAGAAGGTCCGCAAGACTATGGCGGAGCTGAAGGAGCGCATGCCGGAAGGCGTCGACTATTCGATCGTCTACGACCCGACGCAGTTCATCCGCGCCTCGATCGAGGCCGTCGTGCACACACTGCTCGAGGCCATCATCCTGGTCGTGCTCGTCGTCATTCTGTTCCTCCAGACCTGGCGCGCATCGATCATCCCGCTGCTCGCGGTGCCGGTGTCGATCGTCGGCACCTTCGCGGCGATGCACGCGCTGGGATTCTCGATCAACGCGCTGTCGCTGTTCGGCCTGGTGCTGGCGATCGGCATCGTCGTCGACGACGCCATCGTCGTGGTCGAGAACGTCGAGCGCAACATCGAGGCAGGGCTGAACGCGCGCGAGGCGACGTACCGCGCCATGCGCGAAGTGTCGGGCCCGATCGTCGCCATCGCATTGGTGCTGGTTGCGGTGTTCGTGCCGCTCGCCTTCATCAGCGGCCTGTCCGGCCAGTTCTACAACCAGTTTGCGCTCACCATCGCCATATCGACGGTGATTTCGGCGATCAACTCGCTGACCCTGTCGCCGGCGCTCGCCGCGCTGCTCTTGCGCAGCCACGGCGCGCCCAAGGACTGGCTGACACGGGCGATGGACCGCGTGCTCGGCCGCTTCTTCCGCGGCTTCAACGCCGTGTTCGGCCGCGCCTCGAAGGCCTATAGCGGCGGCGTCGGCCGCGCGCTCGGCCGCAAGGCGCTGATGATGGGCGTGTATGTCGTGCTCGTCGGCGTCACCTTCGGCCTGTTCCACACCGTGCCCGGCGGCTTCGTGCCGGGCCAGGACAAGCAGTATCTTGTCGGTTTCGCTCAGCTTCCCGACGGCGCCACGCTCGATCGCACGGAAGACGTCATCCGCCGCATGAGCGACATCGCGCTCAAGGAGCCCGGCGTCGAGAGCGCGGTCGCGTTCCCCGGCCTGTCGATCGCCGGCTTCACCAATTCGTCCAACGCCGGCATCGTTTTCGTCACGCTCAAGCCCTTCGCCGAGCGCACGACGCCGAACCTGTCCGGCGGCGCGATCGCCATGGCGCTCAACAAGAAGTACATGGGCATCGAGGACGCCTTCATCGCCATGTTCCCGCCGCCGCCGGTGATGGGACTTGGCACGATCGGTGGCTTCAAACTGCAGATCGAGGACCGTGCGGGCCTCGGCTATCGCGCGCTCGACGACGCCACGAAGGCGTTCCTCGGCGCGGCGGCGAAGGCGCCCGAGCTCGCCGGTCTGTTCACCAGCTATCGTGTGAACGTGCCGCAGCTCTATGCCGACATTGACCGCACCAAGGCGCGGCAGCTCGGCGTGCCGGTGCCGGACATCTTCGAGACGCTCCAGACCTATCTCGGCTCGGTCTACGTCAACGACTTCAACAAATTCGGCCGCACCTATTCGGTGCGCGTGCAGGCGGACGCGAAATATCGCGCCCATGCCGAGGACGTGGGCCGGCTCGAAGTGCGCTCGGCGAGCGGGCAGATGGTGCCGCTCGCGGCGGTGCTGAAGATCAACCAGTCGTCGGGGCCGGAGCGCGCCATGCGCTACAACGGCTTCCTGTCGGCGGACATCAGCGGCGGCCCGGCGCCCGGCTACTCGTCCGGCCAGGCGCAGGCCGCGATCGAACGCATCGCCGCGGAAACGCTGCCGCACGGCATCAGCTATGAATGGACCGAACTGACCTACCAGCAGATCCTGGCCGGCAATTCCGCGGTGCTGATCTATCCGCTCGCGATCCTGCTCGTCTTCCTGGTGCTCGCCGCGCTCTATGAGAGCCTGACGCTGCCGCTGGCGATCCTGATGATCGTGCCGATGGGGCTGATGGCGGCGATGGCCGGCGTCTGGCTGACCCGAGGCGACAACAACATCTTCACCCAGATCGGCCTGTTCGTGCTGGTCGGCCTGTCGGCGAAGAACGCCATCCTGATCGTCGAATTCGCGCGCGAGCTCGAGTTCGCGGGCCGCACGCCGGTGCAGGCGGCGATCACCGCCGCACGCCTGCGCCTGCGGCCGATCCTGATGACGTCGCTCGCCTTCGTCATGGGCACGGTGCCGCTCGTCACCTCGACCGGCGCCGGCGCCGAGATGCGGCACGCCATGGGCGTCGCGGTGTTCTCCGGCATGATCGGCGTCACCTTGTTCGGCATCTTCCTGACGCCTGTCTTCTACGTGCTGCTGCGCGCCGCCACGGGATACCGGCCGCTGCGCAGCCATGCGCCGATGCCGGCGGGCGCCGCCGCGTTCTCGCTCAGTGCGCCCGACGCCAAGGCCGGCAATGAGCATGGACATCTCGAAGACGTGTAAACGTCGATGCAATTGACGGGGCTTTGTCGCCCCGTCTCTTTGCGGCAGAATGCGTCCTCCTGCCGGTGCATGGAGGGCGATCATGCGGCGCTGGATCGGACTGGTTCTCGTCTTCGCGATGCTGGCCGCGTGTCCGGCGCTCGCCGTCGCGCAGCAGCGCGTGGAAGCGCCCGATGCGGATCCTGGCGTCGACCACACCGACCGCGCCGCGTCGCTGCCTGACGATTACCGCCGCCGCGTCGTCTCTTATCGTTCCGAATATCCGCCGGGCACGATCGTCGTCAGCACCGAGGAGCGTTTCCTCTATCTGCTGCTGCCGAACAATCTCGCGCTCCGCTATGGCATCGGCGTCGGCCGCGACGGCTTCCAGTGGGGCGGGCTGCACAAGATCACGCGGAAGGCCGAGTGGCCGGACTGGACGCCGCCGCCGGAGATGATCCAGCGCCAGCCCTATCTGCCGCGCTTCATGGCCGGCGGGCCCGGCAATCCGATGGGCGCGCGGGCGCTCTATATCGGCACGACCGTGTACCGCATCCACGGCACCAACGCGCCGGAAACGATCGGGCAGGCGGTGTCGTCGGGGTGTTTCCGCCTGGTCAATGACGACATCATCGATCTGTTCCAGCGCGTGCCGGTCGGCACGAAGGTCGTCGTCCACCACCAGTGAGCGGCGCGTCTTAGGCCTGCGCGGGTTCTTCGGTCGATCGGCCGGCGAAGCGTCGGAGCGCTGCCGCGTCCTCGATGACCAGGCGCTGGCCGCTGTTGCGCACGCCGTGCCTGGCAAGCTGGCCGAGATTGCGCGAGAAGTTCTCCGGCGTCATGCCGAGATAGGAGGCAAGCGTACGCTTGTCGATGCGCAGCGAAATCTCGTGCGTGTCGCCTTGCCGCGCGTTTTCCTCCAGGATCCAGTTGGCCAGCCGCTCGATGCTGGTGCGCAGCTTCTCGTTCTTCAGCGCACGGACGACGCCGCGATAGCGCAGCGCAAGCTCCGCGACCACGGCGCGGGCGAAGGCGGCGTCGGCGTCAAACACCTTGCGCACCACGGCCGCCGGGATCAGCAGGATCTGCGTGGTGGCGATGGTCCGCGCCGACTTCAGATATTCCTCGTTGCGCACCACGGCGGCGAGGATGAAGGTCGACATTGGATCGATGATGTCGAGCGTCGTTTCGTGACGGCCGTGGCGCGCGAACAGCTCGACCGCGCCATCGACGACGATGTGCAGGAAGTGCGGAATGTCGCCCTCGTGGATGAGGACTTCGGCCGGCGGGAATTTCTGGAGGAAAGCGGCGCCGACGAGATCGTCGAACTGCGCGGCGGCGACGTCCTTGAACAGCGGCAGGGTGCGGATGAGGTCGCGTTCGTCTCGGCGCATGCGCCGGGGCCTCCAGTCGTGTCTGCCGCCTGGCGTCCCGGCCACGCTGGCAGCGACTGGTTGAGAATCGACAATCGCTCGATGCGAGCAATCAATCACAGTGCGGCGAAAAGATAAACCGCCGCTCTAGAAGGCCCGGCCGCGCGCCGTCACCGGCCATAGGCATTCGACACGGCCGTTCCTGACGCCGACGAACCAGTCGTGCACGTTGCAGGTCGGGTCGCAGTGGCCCGGCACGAGACGCAGCTTCTCGTTGATGCGCAGCCGGCCGTTCGGGTCGGCGATGACGCCGTGTTCGTCCGAGCATTTGACGTAAGTGACGTCGTCGCGGCCGAACACGACCGGCAGCCCGGAATCGACGCTCTGCGCCTTCAGGCCGGCGTCGCACACCGCCATGTCGGGCTTGGCGTGCGACATCACCCCGGTGAGGATGAAGAGCGCGTTCGCGAACGTCGACAGCGGCGCGCCGCCGGCGTCGCGGATGCGGCCATAGTCGGCGTCCATGAACACGTAGGAGCCGCACTGGAGTTCGTTGTAGACGCCGCTCAGGCCCTCGAACTCGTAGGTGCCCGTGCCGGCGCCGCCGACAATGGCGCATTTCAGCCCGGCCTTGTCGAGCAGCGCGACGGTGTCGCGAGTCATCGCCACGGCCTTGGCGATCGCCTCGCGCCGCTCCTCGAAGCCGCGCAAATGCTGCGCCGAACCGTGATAGGCCTGAAGCCCGGCGAAGGCGAGGTTGGGCGCCGCGGCGATCTTCTGCGCGAGCTGCACGGCGTCCGCGCCCGGAGCGACGCCGCAGCGTCCAGCGCCGACGTCGATCTCGACCAGGCATTCCAGCGTGACGCCATGCCGCTTCGCGGCGGCCGAGAGGTCGTCGACATTGCCGGCGTCGTCGACGCAGACGATCACACGGGCCTTCGCGCAGAGCCGCGCCAGACGGTCGATCATCTTCGGGTCGGTGACCTCGTTGGAGACGAGCACGTCTTCGATCCCGGCCGCGATCAGGGCCTCGGCTTCCGATGTCTTCTGGCAGCAGATGCCGCAAGCGCCGCCCTGCTCAATCTGGATGCGGGCGATGTCCGCCGACTTATGCGTCTTGGCATGCGCGCGCAGCCGAACGCCGGCCTTGCGCGCGAAGTCGGCCATGGTGCGGATGTTCCGCTCGAAGGCGTCGAGATCGACGATCAGCGCCGGCGTATGGATGTCGTCGATGGCCTGGCCTACGGCGGCAGGGACGTTGAAGCCGGGCACGAGGTCGGTCATGGAGCCTCCGGTTGCGAGCGGCGCACCATAGCGGAGGGCGAAAGGCGCGTCAGCAACTGGACAACCTGGCCGCGCATCGTCTAATCCGGCGCTTTGGGAGCAGGCGCATGAAGGTCGAGCGGTCGCATTTCGGCACTCTGGGCGACGGCCGCGCCGTCGACAAGTTCGCGCTGCGCAATGCGCGCGGCGCCAGCGCCGAGGTGCTGACGTTCGGCGCCACCATCAAATCGTTCCGCCCTGCCGGCAGCGCGCGCAGTATCCTGCTCGGCTACGATCAACTGATCGACTACATCCATGACGGCGCGCATCATGGCGGGCTGATGGGCCGCTATGCCAACCGCATCGCCCGCGGCGAGATCGAGATCGACGGCCGCCGTCATGCGCTCAGCCGCAACAGAGGCGAGAACACCCTGCATGGCGGCTTCGAGGGTTTCGACCGCAAGCTCTGGATCGCGAGTGTGTCGGAGGAGGGCGTCCGTCTCACATATACCAGCGCCGACGGCGAGGAGGGCTTCCCGGGCAAGCTCGCCATCGCCGTGACCTATGCGCTGTCGGACGACGACGCGCTGAGCATGACGACCCAGGCGACCACCGATGCGCCGACGGTGATCAACATCACCAACCACGCCTACTGGAATCTCTCCGGCGCGCCGACGATCGAAGATCATCACGTCACGGTCGATGCCGACGCCTACACGCCGGCCGACCCTGACGGCATGCCGACCGGCGAGATCCGTGCGGTCGACGGCACGCCGTTCGATCTGCGCGAGGGCGCGCGGGTCGGCGACCGCATCCGCAGCGACGACGACCAGATCGCCATGTGTCACGGCTTCGACCGCAATTACGTGCTGCACGCTCATGCGCCGCGCGCGCTCGTCTTTGCCGCGCGAGCGAGTGCGCCGGGTGTTACGCAGGCGCTCGAAGTCTGGACGAGCGAGCCGGGCATGCAGTTCTACACCGGCCAGTTCCTTGGCGATCGCAGCGGCGGCCGCGTCGCCGACGAGCACGCGCGCATGAAGGGCCTGTGCCTGGAGACGCAGCACTTCCCCGACTCGCCGCATCACGCGAACTTTCCGTCGACCGTGCTGCGGCCGGGCGAGACCTTCTACAGCCGCACCGAATATCGCCTCGTCGGCTAGACGAGGATGCCGCCGCCGTCGAGATAGACGATGGCGCCGCTGGCGAAGCCGTTGTCCATGAAGGACAGGATCTGCTTCGCCACGTCCTCGGCCAGCCCGACGCGGCCGACCGGCAGCGACTTGGCGATCTTGTCCAGCATCGCCTTGCGCGCCTCTTCCGGCATGGCGGCGCGGATCGGCGTGTCGATGATGCCGGGCGACACGGCGTTGACGCGCACCGGCGCGAGGTCGATGGCGAGGCTGCGCGCCAGCGCCTCGAGCGCGCCGTTGGCGGCGCCGACGATGGCCGAGTTCGGCCGCGGCCGGATGCTCAGGAAGCCGCTGACGATGGTGATCGAGCCACCCGCCCTGATCTCAGCCGCGCGCGCGACGCGCCACGCGCCCCAGAAC
>JBQCFB010000168.1:0-2533 GCA_051959715.1 Pseudolabrys sp. | reverse complement strand
GGCCCGTCCGACGCCCAGCCGACGCCGTTCTTGAGACTTCCGTAGATGCCGATCAAAGCGAGCAGCGCGATGGCGCCTGCGACGCCCAGTTCGACGCCCCGGTGGGACGGACCCGTCCCACCGGCTTCCTCGATGCTTTCGCTCATGCGTTTCCTTCGGCCGCGGTCGCAAAATGCGCCGCGGCTCAGTTGCTCTTAGTTGCTCTTCGCCATGAAGCCGGCCGCCTTCATCAGCGCTTCGTGCTGCTTCTCGGCGTTGGCGACCCATTTGACGTACTCGTCGCCGCTCATGAAGGTCTGATTGAAGGCGCCGTCGCTCATCAGCTTCTTCCACTCCGGCGTCTCACGCACCTTCTTGAACAGGTCGATGTAATAGGCGACCTCGTCCTTGGTGACGCCCGGCGGCATGAAGAAGCCGCGCAGCATCACGTATTCGACGTCGAGGCCGGACTCCTTGCAGGTCGGGATGTCGCCCCAGGATTTTCCGTCGGCGATCTGGTCGTGATAGGGCATGCGCTTCGAGTCGAAGACGCACAGCGGACGCAGCTTGCCGGCGCGCCAGTGCGCAACCGCTTCGATCGGGTTGTTCACGGTCGAGTCGACGTGATTGCCCACGAGTTGCACCGCCACCGCGCCGCCGCCCTTGTACGGGATGTAGGTCAACTTCTTGCCCGCGGCTTTCTCGAGGGCGACGGTGACGATCTGGTCCTCCTGCTTGGAGCCGGTGCCGCCCATCTTGAAGGTGTTGTCGGGCTTCGACTTGATCGCGTCGAGATAGTCCTTGGCGGTCTTGTAGGGCTTGTCGGCGTTCACCCAGAGCACGAACTCGTCGAGCGCCATCATGGCGACCGGGGTCAGGTCCTTCCAGTTGAACGGGATGCCCGTGGCCATCGGCGTGGTGAACAGGTTCGACAGAGTGATGATCAGCTTGTGGCCGTCGCCCTTGGCGCTCTTGGCCGCGAGGAAGCCCTCGCCGCCGGCGCCGCCGGACTGGTTGATGACGACGACCGACTGCTTCGACAGCTGATGCTTGGCGATGATGCCCTGGATCGTGCGGGCCATCTGGTCGGCGCCGCCACCGGTGCCGGCCGGCACGATGATCTCGATCGGGTGGGTCGGCTCCCACGCAAAGGCAGGCGCGGACGTCAGGGCGAGCGTGCCGGCCAGGCACGTAGCCGCGACGGCGAGTGATTTCACGAGCGTGGTCATGGATCCTCCTTGGCGGGTTTCTCTCCGGGCGCGCCGTTCTTCGGCGGCTACGCCAGCCCAAAATTGCGGTCACGGAAGCCTCCGTAACCTGGGCATAAAATAAGTCTAACCTTGGTATAACAATTTGACTACAGAAACTTGCGCGGATTCCTGCAACTCATGTTGCGGCGCAGCAAGCTCGTGTCACCGCCGAATAAATTGCCGAAAGAGGGCCCGAGGCCCCTCGCAAACCTACAACCCGCGGGCGCGACTGCGGCAAAACACCGCCGCTCGGGCGGTCCGGGAGGAGCCTTGCCGACCCTCGGTCGGCTGCACCCTTAGGGCCTGCGGTCCGACGGCCTGCCGAGACAGCGGATTGGACCCACGCCCAGGGCCCGCAACCCCATCGCCACTGAGTCCTTGTTATATAGCGGCATCGCTCCCGACAGTGGCGATCCGCACCGGCTCGATGCCGCGGTGGAATGGCACCCCTGACGAACTCTGCTCGCTTGGCTTTACAGCGGGGTTATGCTGTGAGTGCGTGCAGGGCGATGGGGCTTGTAACGATGTTCACGACGAGTGAAGTGCTGCAAGCGGCGGCGACGGTCTGCGCGACCGGTGCCGCGCTGGGCTGCCTTTACCTCGTGTTCGTCGGCTTCTCCGTGCTGCGTTTCCGGCGCGGCGAGCCGACCGCGGCGCCCGTCTCCGTGCCCGTCTCCGTCCTGGTCCCCCTCTGCGGCAGCGAGCCCGGTCTGGCAGACCGGCTGCGCGCGCTCCGCGACCAATCCTACTCCGGCGCCACCGAAATCATTTGCGGCACGCTCGACCCGAACGATCCGGCGATCGAGGTCGTGCGCCAGGTCGCGGCCGAGACGGGCGACGACCGCCTCGTCTGCCATGTCGATCCACACGTGGCCGGGCAGAACCTCAAAGTCGCGAATATCTCGAACATCGCCCGGCACGCCAAACACGAAATGCTGGTGCTGATCGACAGCGACATCGTCGTCGGACCGGACTATCTCGCCGGCGTGGTCGCTGAATTGCAGCGTCCGGGCGTCGGCGCGGTTACCTGCCTGTTCTATGGCATCGGCGGGCAGAACCTCTGGTCGCGGCTCGCCGCGATGAGCGTCAACGTGCACTTCCTGCCCAACGTGATCGGCGGGCTGACGCTCGGCCTCGCCGGGCCGTGCTTCGGCGCGACCATTGCGCTGACCCGAGACATCTTGTGGCGCATCGGCGGCTTCGCCGCCTTCGCCGACCAGCTCTGGGACGACTACGCCATCGGCGACGCCATCCGCGGCGCCGGCTACACGGTCGCAGTGGCGCCGTTTGCCGTCGGCCACGTG
>JBQCFB010000167.1:0-22708 GCA_051959715.1 Pseudolabrys sp. | reverse complement strand
CGCACACGTTCCGCAAGGGTGAGATCATCCGCGTCGGCCTGCTGGTCGAGCAATTGACCGGCAAGCCGCGCTGGCTGCTCGAAATGTTCGCGCTCGGCGTCGCCACCGCCTTCACGCTGTATTTCACCTGGTACGCGGTCGGCATGACCTACGACTCGTACCGCTTCAACGACATGGCGCAGGGCGTGCTGGCGATCCCGTTGTGGATCCCGCAACTCGGCTATTCCGGCGGCCTCGTCATCCTCTCGATCGCGTTGGTCGACGAGATGATCCACGTCATGCGCGGCAACAAGCCGACCTACGAGAAGGAGCCGCCGTCCTCGCCCGATGAGTTCGTCGAACGCGTCGCGTCGGGGGGAGGCGGCTGATGCACAGCCTCATCGAGCTCTCCTTCATCCTGATGGGCGCGCTGATCCTGCTGCTCGGCAGCGGCATCTGGATCGCCGTCTCGCTCGGGCTTCTCGGCTTCATCGCCATGTGGCTGACAACGTCGGTGCCGCTCGGCTCGGTGCTGGCGACGACGGTGTGGAGCGCGAGTTCGTCGTGGACGCTCGCCGCGCTGCCGCTGTTCATCTGGATGGGCGAGATCCTGTTCCGCACCCGGCTGTCGGAAGAGATGTTCCGCGGCCTGTCGCCGTGGCTGCAATGGCTGCCCGGGCGCCTGGTGCATGTGAACGTCGTCGGCTGCGGCATCTTCGCCGCGGTGTCGGGCTCGTCGGCCGCGACCTGCGCCACGATCGGCAAGATCGCGCTGCCGGAACTGGAGAAGCGCGGCTACGACCCCGGCATCTCGCTCGGCTCGCTCGCCGGCTCCGGCACGCTCGGCCTGCTCATCCCGCCGTCGATCCCGATGGTGGTCTATGCGGTGACCGCCAACGTTTCGGTGCTTCAGGTCTTCCTCGGCGGCTTCCTGCCGGGCTTCCTCGTGATGGCGCTCTATTCCGGCTACATCATCATCTGGTCGCTGCTCAATCCGAGCAAGGTGCCGCCGCGCGACCCGCCAATGTCGTTCAAGCGCAAGCTCAAGGAATCGACCAAGCTCATTCCGTGCCTGCTCTTGATCCTCGCCGTGTTCTTCTCGCTGATGTTCGGGCTCGCCACCGCGACCGAATGCGCCGCCTGGGGTGTCACCGGCGCGCTGCTGCTCGCCTGGTGGAGCGGCACGCTGAACCGCAAGACGTTCCTCGAGAGCGTGATGAGCGCTACGCGGCTCACCTGCATGATCATGTTCATCCTCGCGGGCGCCGCCTACACGACCGCGGCGATGGCCTATACCGGCATTCCCGCGGCGCTCGCCGAATGGGTGAAGGGCCAGCACCTGACGCCCGGCATGCTCGCGCTGTACCTCTCCATCATGTACATCATCCTCGGCTGCCTCATCGACGGCATCTCGATGATCGTGCTGACGATGGTGGTGGTGCTGCCGATGGTGCAGCAGGCGGGCCTCGATCTCATCTGGTTCGGCGTCTATCTCGTCATCCATGTCGAGATGGCGCAGGTGACGCCGCCGGTCGGCTTCAACCTGTTCGTCCTCCAGAACATGAGCGGCCGCGACACCTTCACGGTTGCGAAGGCGGCGTTCCCGTTCTTCATGCTGCTGGTGGCGGCCGTCTTCATCATCACCGAATTCCCGCAAATCGTGCTGGTGCTGCCGCACATGGCCTTCCCGCCGAGTTGAGGGAGATTACGCTTCTGCTAGGCTTGGACTTCTTCGTTTCAAATACGCGCACAAACCAATGAGGCGACAGATGACCTTCAAACGATCACTCCTGCTCGCGGCCGGATTGGCCGTTGCCGCGATGGCGACGCCCGCAATGGCACAGACCAAGTGGGAACTGCCGGCGGCCTATCCGGACGACAATCCGCACAGCCAGAACCTGACGCTGTTCGCCAAGGACGTCGGCGCAGCGACCGGCGGCAAATTGCAGATCACCGTCCATGCCGGCGCCTCGCTGTTCAAGGCGCCCGACATCAAGCGCGCGGTGCAGACGGGGCAGGCGCAGATCGGCGAGGTGCTGATCTCGCTGCACGAGAACGAGGACCCGATCTTCGGCGTCGACGTCGTGCCGTTCCTCGCCACCAGCTATCCGCAGGCGATGAAGCTGTGGAAGGCCTCGAAGCCGGCGATCGAGAAGAAGCTCGCCGCGCAGGGGCTGATGCTGCTGTTCGCCGTGCCGTGGGCGCCGCAGGGCATCTACGCCAAGAAGGAGATCAATTCGGTCGAGGACATGAAGGGCCTGAAGTGGCGCGCCTACAATGTCGGCACCGCCCGCATCGGCGAGCTCGTCGGCGCGCAGGTCGTGACCGTGCAGGCCGCCGATCTGGCGCAGGCGCTGGCGACCGGTGTGGTCAACTCGTTCATCACCTCGGCTGCGACCGGCTATGACAGCAAGTCGTGGGAGACGATGCAGTACTTCTACGACACGCAGGCCTGGATCCCGAAGAACGCCACCTTCGTCAACAAGGCGGCGTTCGACAAGCTGCCGAAGGACCAGCAGGACGCGGTCCTCAAGGCCGCCGCCACCGCGGAGACGCGCGGCTGGAAGATGTGGGAAGAGAAGAGCGGCTGGTATCTCGACCAGCTCAAGTCGCACGGCATGAAGGTGCAGCCGCCGAGCGCCAAGCTGAAAGAGGGGCTCGCCAAGATCGGCGATACGCTCACCGCCGACTGGCTGAAGAAGGCCGGCGCCGACGGCAAGGCCGTGATCGACGCCTACAAGAAGATGTAGGCGCTCCGCTCCGGACACATAAGGACGCGCGGGCCCGGCCAGGCCCGCGCGTTTTCTTTTGAGCTGATCAGCGCGCCGCTTACCGCGCCGCCTGCTTGTCGATCAGCGGCGTGATGCGGCGGACCGAGACGCGGCGGTTCTCGCGCGACGCGCCTTGAGTCTGCACCTTCAGGTTCTGCTCGCCGTAGCCCTGCGTGACCAGGTTCTCCGGCGGCACGTGGAACTGCTCGGTGAGCGCCACCGCGACCGATTCCGCGCGGCGGTCGGACAGTGACAGATTGTCCTCGTCATTGCCGACCGCGTCGGTGTGGCCCTCGATCAGGAACACCTCCTTCGGGTTCCTGTCGATGGCGCGCTTGAGCCCGTCGGCGACGACATTGAGCTTGTCGATTTGATCGGGCGTGAGCTGCCACGAGCCGGTCTCGAAATTGATGTCGAGGTCGACGCGCGGCATGCGCTCGCGCAGCGGCGCCGAGTAGCGCACCTGGTCGATCGTGTAGGTTTCGTCGATCGTCTCGACCGGCGGGGCGTCGAGCACGTCGTAAATCACCTGCGGCCGCGCGCGGTCGAGCTCGACGATGTAGCGGTCACGCGGGATGTGGATCACCGGCGGCGGCAGGTCGATGAAGACCTGCTCGTTGCGCGGCCTCGAGCGCTCGTCGATGATGACGATCTCCTTGCCGCCGCGCTCGCGCCGCACGCGGCGGATCAGATTGCCGCGCTCGTCGGTGACGTTGATGATGCGGTCGCCGTCGGGGCGCACGATCACCGTCGTCGTCTCATTGCCGCGACGCTCGACATTGACGTCGCGCGCGCCGACCGCGAAGCGCTGCGTCTCGTTGTGCTGGATGATGACGCGATTGTCCTGCTTGATGATGGTGCGGTCGCCTTCGGTGATGAAGGTGCGGTTGCCCTCGCGCGTCTCCTTCCGGTCCTTGCGGACGTCCTGGATGGTCGCGGTCGGCTTGCCGTTCTTCGGCAGGATGAAGGCCTGCGTGCTTTGCGGCTTGGTCGGCGGCGCGACGGCGGCCGCCGGCGCGGCGGCGGGTGCGTTCGGCTGCGCCGCCGGGGCGGTCTGCGCCTTGTTCGCGGGTGCCTGTCCGGCAGGCGGCTGCGCCGTGGGCGCGGTCTGGGCGGCCGGCTTCTGCGCCGCAGGCGCCTGGGCCGCCGGCGGTTGAGCGGGCGTCGCGGGTTTCTGCTGCGCCGCCGGCTTCGTCTCGCTCGGCTGCTGCGCCGCAGGCTTCTGCTCGGGCTTCTTCTCGGCCGGCTTTGCCTCTTGCGGGGCGGGCTTTGCCGCGGTGCCCGGCTTCACCTCAGGCTTCTGCGTTTCCTGGCGGTGTTCTTCGCGCTTGGGCTCGGCCTTCTGTGCCGGAGCCGGCTGTTGCGCCGCTTTCGGCGCCTCGTGCTGGGGCTGCTGTTGCGCCGCGGGCTTCTCCGGCGGCTTATGCTCAGGCGCCTTCGGCTCGGCGGCCTTGTGTTCAGGGGCCTTCGGTTCGGCCGGCTTGGGTTGCGCCTGATGCTGCTGCGGCGCCGGCTTCTCGGCCGGCTTCTGCTGCGCCTGCGGCGGCTGATGCTGCGGCGGCGCCTCGTGCGCCGGCTTGGCGGCGCCCTTCTCCGGCGCCTTCTTTTCCGGCTCCTTCTTCTCCGTGTCGCCTTCGTGCTGCGGCGCGGACTGCGCGAGCAGCATCGTGCCGCCGGTGGCGGCATGCGCGGCGGGCGGCGCGGCGGTCACGAGCACGAACAGGGCGGTGCCGGCCAGCAAAAGAGATTTCGTCGAGGTCATCGTCGCTCCGTGGCTCATGTGGAATGCGCGGGGCAGGATTGCGTTAAGTGGTCCTGCGCTTAGCGAAACACATTCCCTCGCCCGCAGTTCCAGCGCGCGAGGCTCGCAGCGGACGATGTCGGAAAAGCGAAGGAAACGTGGCGCGATTTTTCAGCCACACCGCATCGATACCTCCGCGCAAAGCCGATGATCGTGCATAGCGGCGGCTGCAATCATATGCGGGCCACACTTTCCGCACTCAATCGGCGGCGGGCGACGAACGTGAATGCGCGCGCGCCGTTAACGTGCGCGCGACCGCGCGACGACGTCTCATGGGGGCCTGATGCCGCAGACCTTGCAAAGCAGCGGTATACCTTTTCTCGACGACGTGCCGTGGGGTTCGCATCTGTGCGTGTTCTACGAGACGCAGGACGATCTGATCGAGGCCGCGGGGCGCTTCTTCGAGCAAGGACTCGACAATAACGAGCTGTGCGTCTGGGCGCTGCCCGTGCCCGGCGGCGATGCCGCGGCGACGCGGCTGAGCGAGCAGGTCGCCGATCTCGATCGCCATCTCGCCGAAGGCCGCATGCGTTTCGTCACCCAGGCGGACTGGTATCCGCAGGAGGATGCGGCGAGCCTCGCCGACACGCTGTGGAGCGACCTGTTCGACGAGGCGCTCCGCAACGATCGCGCCGGCGTTCGGGCCAGCGGCGCGTCCGCCCCGCTCATGTCTGGCGACGGCGACGGTGCGGCACATTATGACGCGGTCATCGCGCAGCGCTTCGCCGGCCGCCCGGCGCTGGCGCTCACCACCTACGACCTGACGGCGAGCAGCGGCGCCGACGTGCTCGACATCGCCCGGGTGCACGGCCTCACGGTGGCGCGCCGCCGCGGCGAATGGCAGCCGTTCGAGACCCCGGCGTGGAACCCGGCCGCGGCGCTCGAGGACGCGCTCGCCGCCATGGCCTCCAGCATTCCGGGCTACGAGCTCCTGACCGAGCGCGAGCGAGGGGTGCTCGGCTTCCTCCTGCGCGGCGCTTCCAGCAAGGAAGTGGCGCGCGATCTCGGAATCAGCCCCCGAACGGCCGATTTCCACCGCGCCAACATCATCGAGAAGCTGGGGGCCCGAAATACCGCCGATGTGGTGCGCCGCGTCCTGATCCGGCGCTAGCCCTGCATAGGGTGCAACCCGGGTATCCTCGTAATTTTACTAGTGTATTTCCGCGGCTGAGGGGGGTAGGTCAGTCGCTTACCTTCCGGTGCCGCCAAGCGTCGCTTGCCAAAAGCGTCCGGCGCGGGACCGGTTCCCTGGACCACATCGGCTCGTGGAGTATACGAAGCGGCGAGAGAATACGTCGCGGTGGGGGCGCGCACGGCCGGTCAGAAAAAGAAGCGATCATGAATTCGGCAATCGTCAAACGTTCGGTTTCTCTGGGCGGTCACAAGACCAGCATCAGTCTCGAGGACGCATTCTGGAACTACCTGAAGGAAATCGCCGAAAGCCGCGGCGTCTCGGTCTCGGTGATCGTCGCGGAAATCCAGTCGCAGGATCGCCGCACCAACCTGTCCTCGGCCATCCGGCTCTTCGTGCTGGAGCATGCCTGCGCCCGCTGCGCCGAGGCCGAAGGCCGTTCCGAGCCGCGTGAGCGCCCGGTCCTGGCCGCCAACGCCTGAGGCCGCGAGGCCTCGCGGCTTCATTGGCTGATAACCAGCAATTTCAACCCCCCGTCCATACTTCCCCTTTAGGGGTTGTAGGGACGGGGAGGTTGAAAGATGGGGCAGGGCTTCTCGGCAATTGTCCGGGAGAACGCGGTCGCGCCGCACGGCCGGCCGTCGCAGCCCGTCCTTCAGTCGGTTAACTATCTGTTAATCGGCGCGGCGCTGCTGATCTGCGCCACTCTCGTCGGCACTGCCTTCCTTGTCGCGAATTTCCGCGCGCGCGCGCTCGATGACAGCGAGCGCGAACTCAAGAACATCGTTCTCATCCTCTCCGAGCAGCTCGATCGCTCGTTCCAGGCGATCGAGCTCGTGCAGCGCAGCGTGGTCGAGCGCGTCGGCGATGTTCGCTCCAGCGCCGACTTCAGCGCGCGTCTGGGCGGCGACGACATTCACGCCATGCTCCAGGACAAGATCAGCGGCCTCGCGCAGGTCGGCGCGATCACGCTGGTGAATGCCGACGGCGCCGTCGTCAATGCCTCCCGCAAGAACCGGCCGTCGGATGTCTCGGTCGCCGACCGCGACTACTTCCTTGCACTGAAGGACAATCCGCAGGCCGACCACGTCGTCAGCGTGCCCGTGGTCAACCGGGCCACCGGCGTCTGGACCATCTATCTCGCCCGCCGCATCGCAACGACCGACGGGCAGTTCGCCGGCATGGTGCTCGGCGCCGTCGAGCTGGACTATTTCGAGAGGCTGTTCGGCGCCATCGCGCTCGGCAACACCGGCACCGTCTCGCTCTATCGCGACGACGGCACGCTGCTCGTGCGCTATCCGCGCGCGCCGAAAGCCGTCGGCGGAAAGTTCACGGCGGCCCTCCGTGCGCTGGGTGACAATGCCGAGGGCACGGCGCGCGTCTTCGGCAGGATCAATCCGCACCAGCTGCTCATCGCGGCGCATCGCCTCGAGCATTTCCCGCTTTACGTCTCCGCCGCTCGCGAGACCGACTACGCGCTGTCAAACTGGCGCGAGCAGACGAAGGTTCTGCTCGGAGCCGGCCTGCTGATCGCGCTGACCATCGCCGCGGTCATGCTGCTCGTGGCGCGGCAGGTGCGGCGCAATCACGAATGGTCGCGGCGGCGCCTCGCGCTCGAGAAGCACCGCCTCGATGCCGCGGTCGCCAGCATGCCGCACGGGCTCGTCCTGTTCGACGCGCAGGGCGGGCTGGTCGTCTGCAACCGCAGCTACCTCGAAATGTACAACATTCCGCAGAACGCGCTCTCGACCGGTGACACTTTGCAGACGGTGCTGCATGCGCGCAAGCGGTCCGGCACGTTCGACGACGACGTCGATGCCTATTGCGAGCGGCGCTTCGCCGACATTTCCCGCGGCGTCGCTTTCGACAGCATCTTCCCGCTGCCCGACGGCCGCGCGATCCGCATGATCAATCATCCCGTCGAGGACGGCGGCTGGATCTCGCTGCACGAGGACATCACCGTGCGGCGCCGCCTCGAGCAGGAGCGCGACCGCGACCGCGAGTTCCTCAATTCGATCATCGACAACGTGCCGACGCCGATCCTGGTCAAGGACGTCGCCGACCGTGCCTATGTGCTCGCCAACAAGGCGGCCGTCGACTATGTCGGCATGTCGCGCGAAGGCGTGATCGGCAAGACCTGCGCCGACCTGTGGTCGCCGGAGGACGCCGCCTGCATCGAGAGGCAGGACACGCTCGCTTTCGAATCGCGCGGCGCGGTGTTCACGGACGAGCACGTTCTCGACACGCCCGGCCAGGGCCAGCGCATCGTCACGTCCAAACGCCTCATCCTGCGCGACGTCGACGGTACGCCGAATTACCTGCTCGCGGTCATCGAGGACGTCACCGAGCGCAAGCAATCGGAGCGGCGCATCGCGCATCTGGCGCACCATGACGCACTGACCGGTCTCGCCAACCGCGTCCTGTTCCGCGAGCAGCTCGAACAGTCGCTCAAGCGTATCCGCAACCAGGGCGGCCGGCTGGCGCTGCTCTATCTCGATCTCGACCGCTTCAAGGGCATCAACGACACGCTCGGCCATCCGGTCGGGGACGAGCTGCTCAAGGAGGTGGCGAAGCGGCTGCGCGAATGCATCGGCGAGTCCGATTTCGTCGCCCGCCTCGGCGGCGACGAGTTCGCGATCGTCCGCGACGGGTTCGACGCGCCGGACGACATCACCGCGCTGGTCACGCGCATTCTCGAGACGATGAAGGCGCCTTACGATATTGGCGGCCATCACCTTGTGACCGAGGCGACCATCGGCGTCGCGCTCGCGCCCGACGATGCGGCCGATCCGGACGAACTCCTGAAGAACGCCGACCTCGCCATGTACCGCGCCAAGTCCGACGGTCGCGGCACCTATCGCTTCTTCGAATCCTCGATGGACGCGCGGATGAAGTCGCGCCGCGCCCTCGAATTCGACCTGCGCGAGGCGATCATGTGCGGCGGCTTCGAGCTGCACTACCAGCCGCTCGTCTCCTTCGCCGACGGCCGGGTCACCGGCTGCGAGGCGCTGCTGCGCTGGCAGCACCGTACGCGCGGCCTCATTCCGCCGTCCGAGTTCATCCCGATCGCCGAGGAAACGGGGCTGATCGCGCCGCTCGGCGAATGGGTGCTGCGCACGGCCTGTATCGAGGGCGCGCGCTGGCCGGAAGACATCAAGGTCGCCGTCAACGTCTCGCCGGTGCAGTTCAACAATGCCGGCCTCGTCCAGGCGGTGGTCGGCGCGCTCGGCGCCTCCGGCCTCGCGCCGCACCGGCTGGAGCTGGAAATCACCGAGGCCGTGCTGATCCGCGACGACGCGGCGGCGCTCGGCATCCTGCACCAGCTGCGCTCGCTCGGCGTGCGCATCGCGCTCGACGACTTCGGCACCGGCTATTCGTCGCTGAGCTATCTCCAGCGTTTCCCGTTCGACAAGATCAAGATCGACCGCTCCTTCGTCATGGCCATCGGCGACAGCGACTATTCGCGCAACATCGTGCAGGCGATCGTCGATATCGCGACCACGCGGCAGATCACCACCACCGCCGAGGGCGTCGAGACCGAGGAGCAGAGCCAGGCCCTGCGCGGGCTCGGCTGCACCGAGATGCAGGGCTATCTGTTCAGCCCGCCGGTGCCGCCGTCGCGGCTCTCGAAGATCATGCCGCGGCAGCGCCGGCGGAAGCTGGCGCGCGCCGGCTGATCACGGTTGACGAGTTGTAAATACCGCGGGGTGGCCGGGCCGTCGCCAACGGCAGTTGTATAAAAATACTACTCTTCCGAAATCATTCGTATTCAAACGATTGACCTGTATCCCGAGCCGCAACGTGTTTTGAGCGTATCAATCCTCTGAGCGCGCATGATGAATTGCGCCGAGGATCTCGATGAGCACCTGTATTGCAAATTCGGGCCGGGCGCCGGGCGGCCTGCACGCCGCCGCGCGCGTTGCAGCGCTCGCGCTGCCGCTCCTGATGTCGTGCGTGGCGCGTGCCGAGCCGGTCACCCTGAAGCTGTCATTCTTCACGTCGGACCGTACGGTCGCTTATGCCGCCGCGATCAAGCCGTTCGTCGATGCCGTCAACAAGGATGGCGAAGGCCTCGTCAGGATCGAGGTTTATGCGAGCGGAACGCTTGGCAAGGTGCAGCGGGAGTTGCCCGATCTCGTGCTCAGCGGCGCCGCGGATATCGCCTTCGTCATCCCCGGGCAAAATCCGGAGCGGTTCGTCGACACTGGCGTGATCGAATTGCCGGGCCTGTTCAAGAGCGTCCGTGAATCGACCATGACCTATACGCGGCTCGCGGGGTCCGGAGCCCTGTCGGGCTACGGCGAGTTCTTCATCATCGGCGCCTACGCGACGTCGCCCGAAACGATCCACAGCCGCAAGCCGATCCGCGGGCTCGCCGACCTCGCAGGCCAGAAGATCCGCGTCAACAACGCGACCGAAGCCGCCGCGTTGGCGAAGCTCGGCGCGAAGCCCTCGGTCGTCGCCTTCAACGAGACGGCGTCGGCCATCATGAGCGGCACGCTCGACGGCGCGACGACGACCGCCGCGCAGTTGTTCGACGTCGGCATAGGCCGGCTGACGAGCCACCACTACATGCTCGGCACGAGCGCGGCGCCGCTGACGCTGCTGATGAACCGGAAGGCGATGGATGCGCTGCCGGCGCCGGCGCAGGCCGTCATCCGCAAGTACAGCGGCGAGTGGGCGGCGCGGCGCTTCGTCGAAGTGTACGAGGCGGCCGGCAAGACGGGGCTCGAGGAACTCAAGCAGGATCGCCGCCGCACCATCGTCATGCCGTCCACGTCAGACGTCGATGCGGCGGGCGCCTTGTTCACGACCATTGCCGACGAGTTTGCGGCGAGGAGCGCGCACAATGCCGGGCTCGTGCGCGCCGCACATGCGGCGATCGCCGAGATCCGGGCCGGGAAGTGAGCATGGGAGGGACCGCAGCGCATCCGCTCCGCAGGCCCGCCATCCCTCGCTGGCGTTCGCGTGTCATGATGGCAGTGCTTGCCGTGGCGTTCGTGCTGCTGCAACGGCCGGGCGCGGCTGCCGCCGACCCGGTCCGGCTGAAGCTCGCCTATTTCGGTTCGGAGCAGGCGCTGACCTACCAGGCCGGCGTCAAGCCGTTCGTCGACGCGATCAATGCGGAGGGCAGGGACCTCATCGCGATCGACGTCTACGCCGACGGCGTGCTCGGCAAGAGCCTCGCCGAGCAGCCGGCGCTGTTGCAGAAGAATGCAGCCGATTTCGCCTGGGTCGTGCCGGGCCAGACGCCCTACCGGTTTCCCGACCTTCAGATCTTCGAATTGCCGTGGCTCGACGCGCGCGAAGGCACGCTCGCCTATACGCACCTGGTCGACGCGGGCTTGTTGCGAGGCTATGACGATTTCGTCGTCATCGGCGCCTACACCACCGGCCCGACCTTCTTCCACAGCCGCAAGCCGATCGGCTCGCTCGCCGCGCTCCATGGGCTGAAGGTGCGAGCGAACAATGCGAGCGAAGCGGAGGTGCTCGGCCGCCTCAACGCGATCGCGACGGTCATGCCGGTGTCGCAGGTGGCCGCCGCGTTCGAGCGGAACACGATCGACGCCGCGCTCGTCGGCCTGACCGGCGCCGCCGATTTCGGCATCGCCGACGTGGCGACGCACCATTATTTGCTGGCCGCCGGCACCGCGCCGGTCGCCCTGCTCATGAACCGCCGGAGTTTCGACCGCCTGTCCGACGAGGCGAAGGGCCTGATCCGCAAGTACAGCGGCGAATGGACGGCCAAGGCATGGATCGAGCGGTTGGCGCAAAGCGATCAATCGAGCCTCGACAGGCTCAGGCGCGATCCCAGGCAAACGGTCGTCGATCCGTCGGCCGGTGATCAGGCGACCGCCAACAGCATTTTCCACGGCATGATCGAGACCTGGGCCGCCGGCGGCGAGCGCAACCGGGCGCTCCTGTCCCGTCTCGAAGCGGAGCTGGCCGAGATCCGGTCGGCCGCCAGGCAGTGACATGGCGACAACCGAGACCATGTCGAGCCGGCGTTTCGTCGTAACGCTTGCCGTCGTCCTCGCCATCCTAGCCGCCGGCACCGCGGTCATCGTCAAGGCGACGACCGATCATCTGCTTTATCGCAATGCGACGCAGATCGCGCAGCGCTGGGCGCAATACATCGCGACGAACGTCACCGACCTCGAGCAGATCGCGGCCGGCGAGGCGCCGTCGTCCGCGAGCCTCGCCTTCTTCGCCGCGACCAAGACGACGGGAGACGTGTTCCGCTACAGGATTTTCAATCGCTACGGCTATTCGATGCTGGTCGCCGACGGCGAGAAGGTCTCCGCGCTCGATTTGTCGGAGTTCGATGCGATCGCGGCCGACTCGGTCAAACGCGAGATCCCGATCGTCGACGCCAGGCAGGGCCAGGCGGCCGGCGAGCCCGCCTATTTCGCGGAGGCCTATGTCCCGGTCGTCGTGCGCGGACAGCCGGTCGCGGTGGTCGCAGCCTACGTCGACGAGACCGGCGCGCGCGAAGAGTACTACTGGTCGTTCCTCATTGCGGCGCTGACGTTGTGCAGCCTGACGGCGCTCGCCTTTGGCCTGCCGTCGCTTGCCTGGTACTGGCAGACCCGGGAGAAGCAGCAGGCCGATCTGCGCATCGAGTTCCTCGCGCATCACGACGTTCTCAGCGGCCTGATGAATCGCACGCGCCTGACGCAGGCGCTCGAGGAACTGCTGGCGGCGCAGCCGGCGACCGAAAAACGCGTGGCGCTCTATTTCGTCGATGTCGATCACTTCAAGACGATCAACGACACGTTCGGCCACGACTCCGGCGATTTCCTGCTGACCACGGTGGCCGCGCGTCTCGCCGCGATGGGGCGTGGCGAGGACGTGATCGCGCGCGTCGGCGGCGACGAGTTCGTTGTCGTGCAGCCGGAGGTCAGGGGCAAGCCCGATGCGGATGATTTCGCGCGGCGCATGCGCTCGGTGCTCGGCGCGCCGCTGCATCACAAGGGGCAGGAGCTGCGCCCGACCTTCACGGTCGGCGTCGCGCTGGCGCCCGATGACGGCGACACGGTCGAACGTCTGCTCCGGAGCGCCGACCTCGCCCTCTACGCCGGCAAGGAGGCGGGACGCGACTGCGTGAGGTTCTTCGCGCGCGAGATGGACGAGTCGTTGCAGAAGCGCATCAGGCTCGAGAAGACGATCCGCGATGCGGTCGCGTGTGACGGCTTCGTGCTGCACTATCAGCCGATCATCGAGGTCCACGGCAAGCGCTTGATCGGCTTCGAGGCGCTGGCGCGCCTGCCGGGCCCCGACGGCAAGCTGATCTCGCCGGCCGAATTCATCCCCGTGGCGGAGGAAATGCGCGTCATCGACAAGATCGGCGCCTGGGTGTTGCGCGAGGCCTGCCGCACGGCCGCGACGTGGCCGCGCGACCTGACCGTGGCGGTGAACCTGTCGCCGGCGCAGTTCGACGCCGGCAATGTCGAAGCCGCGGTCACGGCGGCGCTCGAGGAAAGCGGACTGCCGTCGAGTAGGCTCGAATTGGAGATCACCGAGACGCTGCTGCTGACCAACACCGACACGACCATGACGACGCTGCGGCGGCTCAAGGACAAGGGCCTCGCGGTCGTGATGGACGATTTCGGCACCGGCTATTCCAGCCTGAGCTATCTGTGGAAGTTTCCCTTCGACAAGATCAAGATCGATCGCAGCTTCATGGAAGGCTTCGAGACTTCCGGCCGCGACGTCGAGACCGTGGTGAAGACCATCATTGCGCTCGGCCGCGAGATGAACATGCGCGTGACGGTGGAGGGCGTCGAAGTCGCGAGCCAGGTCGACTTCCTCTACGACGCGCATGCCGACGAGGTGCAGGGCTTCTATTTCGGCGCGCCGCTGCCGGCGTCACGGTTGCGCAGCGAGGTGATCGACCGTTTGCTCGATGGAGCGGTCGCGGCGGCGCGACCCGCCGATACGCCGGTGTGACGACGTCGCGCGCGTCCTGAAAATTGGCGGGGGCCCGGCGGTGTTGCCGCCGAGCCCCCTTATCGTATCAGCCAGCCTGTAAGCCGGGTTCTGTATGGCCGGCGGGCAAGCCCACCGGCGTGACGGCCATTCCTCTGGTACGCCGGTTGCCCGGCGCATCAAGCAACCTACCCGGACGGCTGATCCGGACCGATCCGGCCCCGAAGGGCCGCGCCGTCCCTATTCGGTTTTGCTCCCGGTGGGGTTTGCCGTGCCGCCGCCGTTGCCGGAGGCGCGGTGCGCTCTTACCGCACCGTTTCACCCTTGCCGCGGCAGTTACGCTACGCGCCGCGGCGGTCTCTTCTCTGTGGCACTGTCCCTGAGGCCGGCCGAGGCCGGCACCCGCCGGACGTTATCCGGCACCGTTGGTCCATGGAGCCCGGACTTTCCTCCCCGGCCACCTTTCGGCATTGGCGCGGAGCGGCCGTCCGGCCGACTGACGCGGACAGGAATGGGCGCTCGGCGCGCGCCCGTCAAGCCGTTGATGGCGCTCAGGTAAAAAGAAGCCCGAACCCGCGGGGAGGGCGCGAGTCCGGGCAGTCGGTGGGAGGAGGCTCGAAACGGGGCGGCGGGATCAGGCGCGCGCCGGCGTGCGGCGGAGATCCGTGAGGAAATGCTGGAGGATCAGCGTCAGGCTGGCGGCGCCCACGCGGATCGCCTCGGCGCGATCTTCGCGGGCACGGGCAACGACGGCCTCGATATCGTCTTGGGTCAGGATGCGTGTCTGGGTCATGGTCATAATCTCCAGTGCATGAGCGGTCCCATGCACAGGTCGCATGATATTATCTTCCACTGAGAAGATAATATGCTATGTCATGTATTGATTAGTGAACTAAAGGAACGAATATGGACGCCACGTCGGATCTGCGGGTTTTCGTCCGGGTTCTCGATCGCGGCAGTTTCTCCGCTGCTGCCAAGGACTTGGGGCTAACCCCCTCGGCCGTATCGAAGCTCGTTTCGCGCCTGGAGGACAGGCTCGGCGCCCGGCTCCTGGAGCGCAGCACGCGCCGCCTGGTGCTGACCCCCGAGGGTGAAGCCTTCCTGACCCGCGCACGCCGCATCGTCGCCGACGTCGAAGAAGCAGAGGCCGAGGTCATGCGCCTGCGCGGCGCGCCGCGCGGCAAGCTGCGGATCAATGCCGGCACCGCCTTCGGCCTGCATCAGCTCGCGCCGGCGCTGGCCGATTTCCTCGCGCGCTATCCGGAAATCGACATCGATCTCTCGATCACCGACCGCCTCGTCGACCTGATCGAGGAGCAGGCCGACATCGCCGTGCGCTCCGGCCACATCCCCGAGGGCGGGCCCTTCATCCAGAGGAAGATCGCCGACCTTCAACGCGTCATTTGCGCCGCGCCCGCCTATCTCGCCCGCCGCGGCACGCCGCAGGCGGCCGCCGACCTGCGCGATCACGACTGCATCGTCGTCGCCGGTCCCGGCCTCAGCCGCTGGCCGTTCAAGACGCGCGCCGGCATCGACGTGATCGACGTCCGTCCGCGCGTCACCACAGACGACGCCGAAGCGGCCTTGCGTCTCGCGATCGAAGGAGCTGGCATCGTGCGCCTGTCGGAAGTGATCGCCGGAGACGCCCTGCGGCGCGGCGAACTCGTGCCGCTGCTGACGGCAACGCACCATGTCGAGCCGGTGCCGCTCAACGCGTTCTATCCGCCCGAGCGCAACAGGCTGCCGCGCGTCTCGGTCTTCCTCGACTTTCTCACCGAGCGGTTTGGCAAAGCGCCGTGGCGGCTGCGGGAGATGCCCGCCGCCGCCACGCGCTGACCTTCACCCGGCTTACTGCTTGCCGGTATTGATGCCGGTCGTCGATTTCACCGGCGGGCCGCCCGGCTCGTGCGCCATCGACTTGGTGCGGCTCGAGACCTCGCCCTTGTGAATCTTGGTGTGGGTCTTCGAGTCGCTCCACGTGCCCTTGTCCTGGGCGCGCGCCTTCGACATGCCATTCATATTGTTGGCGTTGCCGTTCAGCTTGGTCGAACTCGTGTCGCGCGTGCCGCCCGCGGCGGAGCCGCCGGTGCCGAGCGCGGACGAGCCGCCGCTGGTCGCACCGAGGCCGAGCGTCGATGCGGACGTGCCGCCGGCGGCGGCGCTGCCGCCCGTGCCCCCGGAGGCCGCGCCCGGTGTGCTGCTGCCTGCGCCCATGGTCGAGGCGGACTGCGCCATTGCGAGTGAGCCGGCGCCGGCGATCAGCACGCCGGCGAGGAAGATCGTTTTAAGTCGGATCATGTGATGCCTCATTTGTTGGGTTGCACGTAGACGGTGCAGTTGCCATTGGCCGAGGTGACGGTGGTGGTGCGGCCGTCGCTCGACGTGGATGTCGCGACGCTGGTGCCGACGCCGCTGCCGCTCGAATGCACCGACACGCCGTTGCCGGTCGTCGTCTGGCCGCTGACCGTGCCGTTGCCGGCGGTGATCGATGTCGACATGCCGGTGCCGGTCGGCGGGTTCTCGCCCGGCTTCAGGTGCACGGTCTTGCAGTTGTCGGAGTTGGTGATGGTCGTGCTCGCGGCGTGCGCTCCGCTCGCCGTCATGGCGGCAACGACCAGCGCGGCCAGTGCTGCGGATTTCATGGTCATCTCCCTCGCTCAAGGACGAAGCGCCGCGCGATCCAACAGAAATCGTGGGATCGCACGGCGCCCCGAGTCGTCACCTCTTAGTCGCGGTGATGGCCGCGGCCCTTGTGCTTGCCGTGGTCTTCGTCACGGCTCAGGCCGTTCGTGCCGGCCGACGAGCCGCCCGTGCCCATGCTCGAAGAGGCCGAGCCCTTGCCGGCGGTCGAGCCGCCCGCGCCCATCGTCGACGCCGAGCCGGAGCCCTTGCCGCTACCCGCGGCCGAGCCGCCGGTGCCGAGCGCGGTGCTGGACGAGCCCTTGCCGGCGGTGGAGCCGCCCGCGCCCATCGTCGAAGCCGAGCCCGAACCCGAGCCGCTACCCGCAGCCGAGCCGCCCGTGCCGAGCGACGTGCTGGCCGACCCCTTGCCGGCGGTCGCGCCGCCGCCGCCGAGCGTAGACGCCGAGCCCGAACCCGAGCCGCTGCCCGCGGCCGAGCCGCCGGTGCCGAGCGAGGTGCTGGCCGAGCCGTTGCCCGCCGTCGCGCCGCCGACGCCGAGCGTCGAGGCCGAGCCGGAGCCCGAACCGCCCGCCGACGAGCCGCCGGTGCCGAGCGTCGTGCTGGACGAGCCGGAGCCCGCGGTCGAGCCGCCGGCGCCGATCGTCGAACTGGATTGCGCGTAGCCCATCGCGGCGGTGCCGAGCAGCATGGTGCCGGCGAGAGCGATAGTGCGAAGTTTGGTCAGCGTCATGAACAAGCCTCCTTGTAAGCGCGGCGCGTCAACGCCGCGGCGTTCCGAGTTGCCGCATCGGATTTTCATCGGCAGCGCCGCAGGAACTTTTATTTCCCGGTGACAGCGCCCGACCTTAACGGGAGGCGATTTTGTCCGTTCCCTTGCACAGAGCGGATTGATGGAAAAATCTGCTGTTCCGCGATCACATTGGTTTTCGTTCGTCTATCGACAGGCAATTTCGGAACAAAGATCATGCGCGCGTGCGACGAATGGTTTTGCGCGTTCGCACGCGCAGAGATTCATCGCGCGCGCAAATGCGCAAAAAGCAAGACGCCGGCCACAAGGGCCGGCGTCATGAAAATCCGATGATGGCTGACAGCGCTACTGGCGATACTGCTGGATGCGCGTCGTGCGCAGGCCGGCGAGGCCGTGCTGATCGATCGAGTACTGCCAGGAGAGAAATTCTTCGACCGTGAGCGTGTAGCGCGCGCAGGCTTCTTCGAGCGAGAGCAGGCCGCCGCGAACGGCGGCAACGACCTCGGCCTTGCGCCGGATGACCCAGCGCTTCGTGGTCGGCGGCGGCAGGTCCGCAATCGTCAGCGGACTGCCATCGGGCCCGATCACATATTTGACCCTCGGGCGGTGGGGTTCGGTCATGGCGTACTCACACTCGACTGACAAGCACTGCGTCAAAAGCTACAGGTCTCGGCTTAAAATTTGGCTAAGCTCAATGACCGGAATCAGGCCGTATCGGCCTCGTTTTGCTAACGTTTTGGTTACGGTTGGCGCTCAAATGCCGCCTGTACAGCACAATAGCAGGCGTCCGCCGTTCGTTAACATATGGGTCAGAATTGCCAAATGCGAGGGCCGCCGCCGCGGCCCCTCTGTCAATTCGAGGCGACGATGCGCTTGATCTGGGTCAGCGCGTAGTCCTGACCGTTGATCGACAGGGTCGGCGGGGTCTGCGTCAGGTCGACGGAATCGACCCTGCCCTGCACCTCGGTCGCGACCGAGGTCGGCTGGTTGTTGGCGTCGACCGCGGTCACCGAGATCTTGTAGGTGCCATCCGGCCACTGCTTGCCGTCATTGCCCATGCCGTTCCAGACGAAGGACTGGGCGCCGGCGTTCACCGCCACGGTGGTCTTGTAGGCGGTCTGGCCGGTCGAATCGGTGATGGTCACGGTGGCCGTCGCCGGCTTGGTGGCCGTCAGATTCCAGCCCGCCGTCCCACTCTTCAAGGCCGCGCTTGAGCCATCGACGGCGACGGTCGCCCCGACATAGGAGAGCAGGGCGGTCGACTGCTGCGCCTGCTGGAGGGACACCAGCGTCGTGAGCTGGCTGTTCTGCTGCATCTGCTGCTCGACCTGCGCGAACTCGACCAGCTGCTGCGTGAACTGGTTGGTGTCCATCGGGCTGGTCGGATCCTGGTTCTTCAGCTGCGTCGTCAGCATCTGGAGAAAGGTCGTGAAGTTGCTGGCGATCTCCTGGTTCGCGACCAGCGAGGTGCTGGAGGCCGGGTTCGAGGTGCCGGTCGTGCCTGTCGATGGAATTGTCGCCATGATTGATCCTCAGACGCGGATGTCGATGCCGCCGATGCGGCCGGCATAGCGGGTGTAGCCGCCGGCGGCCGCGTCGATCGTGGGAAGGGTGTCGTCGATCGCGACGACCTGCGACGCATTCGAGCGGCTGTCGCCGTTCTGACTGCCGTTGAAGGACTGATCGCGCAGCGAGAACTGCAGGCCATCGCTGCCGGTCTTGAGGCCCGCGTCCTGAAGCGCGCGTTCGAGCCCTGTGGAGTCGCGGCGCAGAAGGTCGAGCGTGTCGGCGCGGTCGGCGATGAGGTGCGAGGTGACCTGGCCCTGACGGTCGACCGACAGCTTCACTTCGATGCGGCCGAGCTCGGGCGGGTCGAGCCTGATCTCGAAATTGTTCTTGCCGGCATGCGCGCGCCCGGCGATCTCGACGGCGAGGCCGGCGATCGGCACGGCGGGCATCTGCGGCGCGCTCGATGCGCCCTGCGACGCGGCGCTCGCGGTCGCCGCATTCGTGCCGTTGGCGGTCGCGGTGCCGGCCGCTCCGGAGGCGGCCTGCGTGCCGGCGATCGCGCTGCCATCGGGCGCGGTGGGCGCGAAGGTGTCGGTCTTTGCGGCGGCGGCATCGATCGTTGTATGGCGCGGCTGAGAGTCGGGCTTGTCCGTCTTGCCCGGGGCTTCGGTGGCGGCCGCCTTCGCATCCGTCGTGGCTGAGGGCTGCTGCGGCTGCGGCGCCGGCACGGCGTCATCTTCGGCAACGGCCGGCTGCGGCGCGGGTGCGGCGGCCTTGGTCGCCGGATCGGCCGACTTGGCGGCCGGCTTGTCCTTGCCCTCGAAGGGCTGGAGCTTCTGCGCGGTGGCGGCGGCGACGAAGGCCGGCTGCACGGGATCGGGCTGCGCGGGCACGGTCGGAAGGGCGGTCGTGGTGGCGGGTCCGGTCACGGTCGCGACCGTATCACCGGTCCCGGCCTGCGCGCCGGACGCGGCCGGCGTGGTCGGAGCGGGCGTCGGTGCGACCGCGGCGGCCGCAGCCGCCGCATCGGCCGCGGGCGATGGATCGACCGGCAGCGCCGGCACGGCCTGGGCGAGAGCCGCAGCCGGATCGGCCGGTGCAGCGTCCTTGGCGTCGGTGTTCGTGTCCTTGGTGTCGTCCTTGCCCTGCGGCTTGGCCGGGTCGGCCGCCGCGGCAATGACTTTCGCAGCCGCGTCGGCGACCTGCGCGCCGACCGCGGCGTCCGCCGCGGCAACGGCCGGGCCGTCGGCCGGCGGCTGGGCCGGGGCGGGGTCCTGGCCGGCATCGGCCTTGGCGGCCGGGGTCGAAGGCGTCTTCTGTGTCGTGCTGGAGGCTTCGGCCGGCGCCTGCTGAGGCGCGTTGGAGCTCTGGTCGACGAGGCTGTCGAACAGCGAAGGCGTGCCGCTCCGATCGTCCGGCGCGGGTCGCGCGGGCCGTCCCTGCGCATGACCCTGCGCATGAACCTTGGTGGAGGACGACGCGACGTGCGGCACTGACATGTCTCCTGGATATCCGTCCAAGGGTCTGCAATCGGCAGGCCACCCGCAGTCATGCCATTTTATGAACGAAATCAGCGGCTTGTTTGCCGGTCACGGGCGCCCGGAGGCGCCTGTCCCGGCATCGCCTGCAGCCTTTGCGGCAGGTTTTGCCGGGTCCTGCACGCCGGCCCGGGCTCGCATTGCGCCGACCCCGTCGCTACCTGTAGTAACGGTCGGCCATGCCGAATTCCCTCGATCTCGATCGCCGCCCCGAGGAGACCCGTGTCGTCGTCGCCATGTCCGGCGGCGTCGACTCCTCCGTCACGGCTGCGCTGATGAAGGCCGAGGGCTACGACGTCGTCGGCGTGACCTTGCAGCTCTACGACCATGGCGCGGCGACCCATCGCAAGGGCGCCTGCTGCGCCGGGCAGGACATCTACGATGCCCGTGCCGTCGCCGAGCGCATCGGCATCCCGCATTACGTGCTCGACTATGAGAGCCGCTTCAAGGAAGCGGTGATCGACCGCTTCGCGCAGAGCTACATCGACGGCGAGACGCCGGTGCCCTGCGTCGACTGCAACATGGCGATCAAATTCCACGACCTCCTGAACACCGCGCGCGAACTCGGTGCCGACGTTCTCGCGACCGGTCATTATGTCGCGTCGCGCGCGCTGCCGTCCGGCGGCCGCGGCCTCTTCCGCGCCCGCGAGGAAGAGCGCGACCAGAGCTATTTCCTGTTCGGCACGACGCGCGAGCAGCTCGAGCTGCTGCGCTTCCCGCTCGGCGATCGCACCAAGCCGGAGGTGCGCGAGCGCGCGCGCCAGTTCGGCCTCGCCATCGCCGACAAGCACGACAGCCAGGACATCTGCTTCGTGCCGACCGGGCACTATGCCGACGTGATCCAGCGGCTCAAGCCTGGCGCGGCTGAAGCGGGCGAGATCGTCGACCTCGACGGACGCGTGCTCGGCGCGCATTCCGGCATCATCCATTACACCGTCGGCCAGCGGCGCGGCCTCGGCATCGCCACCGGCGCGCCGCTCTACGTCGTGCGGCTCGACGCCGAACGCCGCCGCGTCGTCGTCGGCCCGCGCGAGGCGCTGCGCATGAGCCGCATCACCTTGCGCGACGTGAACTGGATCGGCGACGGCAATATCGACGAGGCATTGGCCGACGACCGGCGCGAGGTCTTCGTCAAGGTGCGGTCGACGCGGGCGCCGACGGGGGCGTGGCTGAAGGCGGCAAACGGAGCATTCGAGGTCGAACTGGTCGAAGGCGAACACGGTGTCTCGCCGGGACAGGCCTGCGTGTTCTACGATGCGCCCGAGGGGCAGGCGCGGGTGCTGGGCGGCGGCTTCATCAAGAGCGCGGTGGCGGCGTCACAGCATGCGCCGCGCCGTGACGAGGCGCTGGCGGGCGTGCGCGGCTGATCTTGTCCCGTCCCCCGGGAACAGGTTTCACGCGGTTCGCTTAACTATCGGGCACATGGGCGACATCGACAAAGTCAGCGTAGCGCGCGCCTATGCGCGCTGGGCGCCGGTCTACGACGCGGTCTTCGGCAAGGTGTTCGCGCCGGGCCGCGCCGCCGCCATCGCCGCCGCCGAGGCCCATTGCGGGCCGCAAGGCGGGCGCATCCTCGAGGTCGGCGTCGGCACCGGCATCTCGCTGCCGGCCTATCGCAGCGTCAACCGCATCACCGGCATCGACATATCGGGACCGATGCTGCGCAAGGCGGCCGAGCGCGTCGCCGCGCACGGCCTGAAGAACGTCGAGGCGCTCTCGGTCATGGACGCGGCCAACCTGGCGCTGCCCGACGAGAGCTTCGACGTCGTCGTCGCGCAGTTCGTCATCACCGCGGTGCCGGATCCCGAGGGCACGCTCGACGAGTTCGTGCGCGCGCTCAGGCGCGACGGCGAGATCATCCTGGTCAACCACATCGGCGCCGAGGGTGGCCCGCGCTGGCTGTTCGAGCAGGGCTTCGCCCCGATCGCGCGCCGGCTCGGCTGGCGGCCCGAATTCCCGTTCGGGCGCCTGACCGACTGGGCGGCGCGCCATGGTCGTGTGCGCATGATCGAGCGCCGGCCGATCAAGCCGCTCGGGCATTTCTCCCTGGTCCGCTTCGCCCGCACCGCCTGATCGCATGGAACCGCCGGTTCGCGCGGACCGTTGTCGCGGCAGATCGGACGACGGGAGGCATGCATGTCCATCAGGATGCTCGGCCTGGCCATCGTGACGGCGGCGCTGCTGCCGGAACTCGCGGCGGCGCAGGCACCGCCGGCCACGAAGGCGCCGCCGCCGCCGGCCGCGGCGAAGCCGTCGCAAGCCGGCGACTGCGCGCCCAACGCGCCGGCGACCACCAACGGCAAGGCGGGCGACGTCGACGTGGCCAAGCCCGACGGCAGCAATCTGAGCCAGAAGCTGGCGGAGTCGAACGGCGTGCTGTGTCCGCCGGAGCAGGGCGACCGCGCGATCGAGACGCCGCCGCCGGCGACCGGCCGTACGCCGGTGATCAAGCCGCCCGGCACGCCGGGCTCGCCCGACCAGTCGGTGCAGCCGAAATAGGGGGGCCGGGGCAGGGCTGTTTGCTTGACAGGCTTCGCCGCGGCTCCCTATATCGCGCCAGTCTTTGCGTCCGCCACTCGGAATGGCGGGGTAGCTCAGCTGGTTAGAGCAGCGGAATCATAATCCGGAGGTCGGGGGTTCGAGTCCCTCCCCCGCTAC
>JBQCFB010000166.1:0-2128 GCA_051959715.1 Pseudolabrys sp. | reverse complement strand
GCGGTACTACGTCATGCTCGGCTTCGTCGTCGCGCTGACATGGCTCGCCTCCAATCTCGTGCACGGCCGCATTGGCCGCATGTGGATGGCGGTGCGCGACATGGACCTCGCAGCCGAATTGATCGGCATCCGCCTCCTGCGCACCAAGCTCCTCGCCTTCGCGGTGTCGTCCTTCTACAGCGGCGTCGCCGGCGCGCTGATGGTCTTCATCTGGTACGGCAGCGCCGAGCCCGCGGTGTTCGACGTCAACCTGTCGTTCTTCATCCTCTTCATGGTCATCATCGGCGGCCTCGGCAGCCTGACCGGCTCGTTCTACGGCGCGGCGCTGATATACATATTGCCGATCGTGCTGCGCTATATCCCGCCGAAGCTCGGCATCCCGATTCAGTCGGCGATGGTCGAGCACATCCAATACATGGTGGTCGGCGCGCTGATCGTCTTTTTCCTGATCGTCGAGCCGGCGGGTCTCGCCCGGCTCTGGCAGATCGGCAAGCAGAAACTGAGGGTGTGGCCTTTCCCATATTGAAGGCGCAAACTCTCGGCCAAGCCCGGGCAAACCGGGAGGGCCGGCGGCAAAGCCGCACGGTCATCAAGCAACAGGCGGCGCAAATGCCGCCCATGGAGGGAAACGTGATGCGAAGCTATCCTATGCTGCTCGGGGCCGCCGCCATGGTCGCCGCCGGGTTGTCGCTGACGCCCGCACCTGCGAGCGCCGCCGACGGAATTTACATTCCGCTGCTCTCATACCGCACCGGCCCGTTCGCCGGCTCCGGCACGCCGATCGTCAACGGCATGGCCGACTATCTCAACATGCTCAACGAGCGTGACGGCGGCATTGGCGGCGTCAAGCTGGTCGTGGAGGAGTGCGAGACCGGTTACGACACCAAGAAGGGCCTCGAATGCTATGAGCAGGTGAAATCGAAGAATCCGGTGGTGCTCAATCCCTATTCGACCGGCATCACCCTGCCGCTGATCCCGAAGGCGGCGCTCGACAAGATCCCGATCCTGTCCATGGCCTACGGCCTCTCGGCGTCGGCCGACGGCAACACCTTCCCGTGGATATTCAATCCGCCGGCGACCT
The DNA here is from genome assembly GCA_051959715.1 of Pseudolabrys sp. Classification (GTDB taxonomy): domain Bacteria; phylum Pseudomonadota; class Alphaproteobacteria; order Rhizobiales; family Xanthobacteraceae; genus Pseudolabrys. Next base: position 1,047 of record JBQCFB010000166.1, on the reverse strand, counting down.
ATTGGGACGGCGCTTCGATGTTCGTCGCCTATGCCGGCAAGCAGGAAGGCGGGCTGGACAAGCTTAAGGGCAAGAAGCTCGGCCTCGTCTATCTCGACGCGCCTTACGGCAAGGAGCCGATCCCGGTGCTCGAGGCACTGGCCAAGGATTACGGTTTCGAGCTCAAGCTCTATCCCGTGCCGGCGGCCGAGATGCAGAACCAGTCGTCGCAGTGGCTCAACATCCGCCGCGACCGTCCGGACTGGCTCTACCTCCAGGGCTTCGGTGCGATGAACCCGACGGCGGTGAAGGAAGCCGCCAAGATCAACTTCAAGATGGATCACCTGATCGGCAACTGGTGGGCCGGCGGCGACGACGATGCCCGTCCGGCCGGCGACGGCGGCAAGGGCTATCTGTCGCTGGACTTCAACCAGGTCGGCACCGACTTCCCGGTCATCCAGGACATCATCAAGTACACGGTCGACACGGGTAAGAGCCAGACGCCGAAGGACAAGGTCGGCGAGAACCTCTACAACCGCGGCGTCCTCAACTCGATGATCATCGCCGAAGCGATCCGCAACGCGCAGAAGATCACCGGCAAGAAGATGATCGACGGCACGGACATGCGGCGCGGCCTCGAGACGCTCGAAATCAGCGAAGCGCGTCTCAAGGAGATGGGCGCCGCCGGCTTCGCCGCGCCGGTGAAGGTGACCTGCGCCGACCATAACGGCCACAACGCGGCCTACATGGCGAAGTGGGATGGCAAGAAGTGGACCAAGGGCTCCGACTGGATCCAGCCGATCACGTCGAAGGTCGAGCCGCTGATCCTGTCGGCCGCGCACGACTATGCCAGCGCCAATGCCGGCTGGCCGAAGCGCACCGAGGCCTGCGACAAGAAGTAGTGCTTCTTACCCTCCCCCTTGTGGGGAGGGTCGGCGAGCAAAGCGAGCCGGGGTGGGGGTGACAAAAAATTGTAATCACCCCCACCCCGCGCACCGCACTCCGGTCGGGGAGCGCCCCACCCCACCCGGGGGGGGGTAAGGAGCCCTACGTCTTGGCGCAGGCCGC
>JBQCFB010000165.1:0-3986 GCA_051959715.1 Pseudolabrys sp. | reverse complement strand
GAACTCGTCGAGATCGCCGTCGAGCACGCCGCCGGTGTTGGACGTCGACACGCCGGTGCGCAGGTCCTTCACCATCTGATAGGGCTGCAGCACGTAGGAGCGTATCTGGTGGCCCCAGCCGATGTCGGTCTTGGCGGCCTGATCGGCGGCCGCCTTCTCCTCGCGCTTCTTGACCTCGATCTCGAACATCTTGGCGCGCAGCATGTCCCAGGCCATGGCGCGGTTGCGATGCTGCGAGCGGTCCTGCTGGCACTTCACCACGATGCCGGTCGGCTCGTGGATGAGCCGCACCGCCGATTCCGTCTTGTTGACGTGCTGGCCGCCGGCGCCGCCCGAGCGCATCACTTCCATGCGCACGTCGCTCTCGTTGATCTCGATCTTGATACGGTCGTCGACCACGGGGAAGACGACGACGCTGGCGAAGGACGTGTGCCGCCGCGCGTTGGAATCGAACGGCGAAATGCGCACGAGGCGGTGCACGCCGTTCTCGCTTTTCAGCCAGCCATAGGCGTTGTGGCCCTTGATCTGCACGGTGGCAGACTTGATGCCGGCGCCCTCGCCTTCGCTCTCTTCCAGCCAGTCCACCTTGTAGCCGTGCTGCTCGGCCCAGCGCACATACATGCGCAGCAGCATGCCGGCCCAGTCGTTGCTCTCGGTGCCGCCGGCGCCGGCGTGCACTTCGAGATAGCAGTCATTGCCGTCCGCCTCGCCCGAGAGAAGCGCCTCGAGTTCGCGGCGGCCGACCTCGGCCTTGAGCTTCTTGAGCGCGGCCTCGGCCTCGGCGACCGTGCCCTCGTCCTTCTCGCTTTCGCCGAGCTCGATGAGCGTGAGGTTGTCGTCGAGGTCCTGCTCGATGCGGCCGATCGACTTCAACTGGTCTTCGAGCGCGTCGCGCTCGCGCATGGCGCGCTGGGCGCGCTGGGCGTCGTTCCAGAAGTCGGGGCTCTCGGACTCTTTGTTCAGTTCGGCGAGACGCCGTTGCGCGGCATCGACGTCAAAGATGCCTCCTCAGCAGCCGCACCGACTGCTTGATTTCTTCGACCAGATTGACCGTTTCCGCGCGCATCTCGTGTCCTTTCAACGGGCTGCATGTAACCGCATCGGCCGCGTTAGGCAACCGGTCGGGCGGTGTTTGACCGCCCGCGGCAAACAGGGAACACTGCCGTCCCGGAAGTCCCGACCGCCACGGCTTCATCGGATCCCCGTCCCTTGTCAGTTCGCGTGCTCCTCCGCAGGGTGTTGTTTGCCGCGTGCCTGGCGATCGGGCTCGTTTTGCTCCTCCAACCGCTGTTTGTCGGGGCGCTGGTCGCCACGCGCGGGCTTGCCGACCTGCCCGCCATCCGCGCCCACATCGTCGATGCCTTTGCCGGCGGCTACCTGTCGACCGACGAGCACCCCACCCGCTTCATGCATGGCGGCGGACACCAGTTCACCGAATGCACCGGCCTGCTGGTGGCGATCGACCCCGAACCGGACGCGCTGGTGGCGTCGCTGCGGCCCCAGATGCATTCGCGCTACGTGGCGCCCTGCCAGGAGGTTGCCGATCTCGCCAACGGCGTCGCGACCGACAAGCGCACGAACTATGCGCGCTACTGGCACGGCTACCGCGCCTATCTCTGGCCGATGCTGAGCGTCTTCAGCCTTCAAACCGTCCGCGCGGTCAACCTGGTCCTGCTCTATGCCGCCGCGGCGCTGTTTTTCCTCGGCCTGCGGCGGACCGTCGGCGCGACGGCGGCGCTCGTCTTCTTCATCGTCCAGATGAGCCTGACCGACACCTGGCGCATGTGGAATATCACCACCCATACGCTCAGCATGATCGTCATCCTGGCGGGCACGGCGCTGTTTGCCTTCACCTACCCGAAGACGCGCAGCCTCACCCTCGCCATCGTGACGGCGGCCGTCTTCGGCGCCCTGTTCAATTTCGTCGATTTCCTCGTCAACCCGCCGCTGATGCCGCTGCTGTTCGCGTTCCACGTGCTGGCGACCGAGTTGAAGCGGCCGCTCCCGGCCGCGCAGCAGCCGGCCGCGCCGGCGCTGCTGGCAGCTGGGGCCGTCGCGCTCGCCTGGTTCGGCGGCTACGGACTCACCTGGGCGAGCGACTGGGCGCTGGCCATGTGGATGTCGGCCGACGGCCATAAAGCCGGAGTGTCGCTCGTCCGGCACATCGTGCTGCGGCTCTACGGCGTCGAAGCCGATTCCGTTATCCCGATGTATCCGCTGGTGCCGACGTTGACGATGATCGTGCAGTCGTTCATTTCGGCCGGCAGCATCGCGGTCGCCGTCCTCGCGGCCGCCCTCGCCGTCTTCCTTCGCACGCACTGGACGGCGTTCGACCGGCGGCGCTTCCTGCTCCTGAGCGCGCCGACGCTCGTGTGCACGGCGTGGTTCGAGATCCTGAGCAACCACACGCAGTCGCATTCGCACTTCACGTACCGCAGCGAATCCGCGGCGCTCGCGATCATCTTCGCGGCGTCGGTCATCGCCACCGACGCGCCTGCGACGGTCGGTTCGCTGCTGCGTGATCTATGGCTCGAGATTCGCGCGCGCGTCTTCAGCGCGGATGCGGAGCTCTCAATACAGCCCACCCGTGCCGGAGCGTACGGCGCGGTCGGCGTCGGGCGACACGCCTACACCCCAGGCGCGGCCGCCGCCACCCTGCTGCCCAGGGATGATGCCGGGGCTGCCACCGCCGCCGTCCGCGGGCCCGCTATAGCCGACCACGGAATAGCTGTCGGGCGGAGCGGTGCCGGGCTTGAAGGCCTCGAGGATGACCTTCTGGTCGCCGGGGGCGGCGCGCGCACCGGTCTTGAGGTTGACGCGGACTAGCTTGATGCCCGGCGGCACGCGGAACGGCACGGCCGGCTTGTCGGCGAGCGCCGTCTTCATGAAGTCCTTGACGATCGGCGCGGCGACATGGCCGCCGGTCATGCCGCGGCCGAGCGTCTTCGGCTTGTCGAAGCCGACATAGACGCCAACGACGACATCAGGCGTAAAGCCGATGAACCAGGCGTCCTTGTAGTCGTTGGTGGTGCCGGTCTTGCCGGCCACGGGCTTGCCGACTTCCTTCTGGAAGCCGACGCCGCCGGCGGTGCCGCGCAGCACGACGCCTTCCATCATCGAGGTGATCTGGTAGGCAGTCATCGGATCGATGACCTGCTCGCGCCGGTCGATCAGCGAGGGCTCGGGCTGATTGTCCCACTTCTGCTGGTCGCAGCCGATGCATTCGCGCTTGTCGTGGCGGTAGACGGTGTGGCCGTAGCGGTCCTGGATGCGGTCGATCAGCGTCGGCGTGATCTTGCGGCCGCCATTGTCGATCATGCCGTAGGCCGTCACCATGCGCAGCAGCGTCGTCTCGCCTGCGCCGAGCGCGAAGGACAGATAAGGCGGCAGGTTGTCGTAGACGCCGAAGCGCTTGGCGTAGTCGGCGATCATCGGCATGCCGACGTCCTGCGCCAGCCGCACCGTCATGACGTTGCGCGAATGCTCGATGCCGAAGCGCAAGGTCGACGGGCCGTAGAAGTCGCCTTCGTAGTTTTCAGGCTTCCACACGCCGAGGCCGGGGCCCTGGTCGATCTCGAGCGGCGCGTCGAGCACCAGCGAGGACGGCGTATAGCCGTTGTCGAGCGCGGCGGAGTAGACGATCGGCTTGAACGAGGAGCCGGGCTGGCGCAGCGCCTGCGTCGCGCGGTTGAACTGGCTCTGGTCGTAGGAGAAGCCGCCGACCATGGCCAGCACGCGGCCGGTCTGCGGATCCTCCACCACCATCGCTCCCGACACTTCCGGAATCTGTTCGAGCTTCTCCTGGCCATCGCCCTTGTCCGCGGGCGCCACGTAGACGACATCGCCGCGCTCGAGCACCTGCCCGACCTTGCTCGGGACGCGGCCCTTGACCCTCGCCCACTTCAGGCCGTCGAGCGGCAGGATGCCGACGGTGCGCTCCTTGCTGATGAAGCCGCCGGGATCGCGCCCCGGCTGCAGGCCGATGC
>JBQCFB010000164.1:0-5691 GCA_051959715.1 Pseudolabrys sp. | reverse complement strand
CCGGGCGTGATCGCGTAGAAGCCCTCCGGCGCCTGACGGTCGCCTTCCTTCTTCTTCGGGCCGAGATCGCCGGACCATTTGCAGATCGGATAGGTCTTCAGGAGCGTGTACTGGCCGTCGCGCGCCTGCTTCCAGACTTCGAGCTCTGACTCTTCCTTGAACACGCGGACAAGGATCGGCGACTGCTTGTCCATGTTCTTTTCGGAGATGAGCGCCAGAGTGCGCTCGGACAGCGGCGCCATGGCGCGGCCGTTCGGGGCGATATCGCTCGGATTGCAGGCGGATAGCGCCACCGCGGCGGAGATCGCCGCAGACGCCAGCAGCGCGCGCATGAAAGTCCGGCTCAAACGCGGTACTCCCCCAAGGGGCGGGCCCTCTTCAACAATCGTTAGCCATAAGATGTGGCCGGGGCAAGGCGGAACTCTGCCGCGGTGGGCTACCGCTAACCCTATGGTAAATCGTGGGTAAAACCACTTTTTCCGGTCGGGATAAGTTCCGCGCCGGCATCGTCAGCCGCCGGTCCGGGCCATGGCCCGGCCCATGTCGAGGAATTTCTCGCGCCGCTGCTTGCGGACCGCGGCGGTGTCGAGACCCTTGAGTTCGCCGAGCGCGTTGGCGATGGCGTCGCCGGTGGCGGCGATGGCGGCGGCGGCGTCACGATGCGCGCCGCCCGTCGGCTCGGGAATGATCGTGTCGATCACGCCGAAGCGCACCATGTCCTGCGCGGTGATCTTCATGTTGGTCGCCGCGTCCTGCGCCTTGGTCGTGTCGCGCCACAGGATCGACGCGGCGCCTTCCGGCGAGATCACGCTGTAGATCGCGTGCTCGAGCATCAGCACGCGGTTGGCGGTGGCGAGTGCGATCGCTCCGCCCGAGCCGCCCTCACCGAGAACGACGGCGACGTTGGGCACGCCGAGGCCGAGGCAGACGTCGGTCGAACGCGCAATCGCTTCCGCCTGGCCGCGCTCCTCGGCGCCGATGCCGGGATAGGCGCCGGCCGTATCGACCAGACAAATCAAGGGGATAGCGAAGCGCTCGGCCATCTCCATCAGGCGCACGGCCTTGCGATAGCCCTCCGGGCGCGCCATGCCGAAATTGTGCTTGAGCCGGCTCTCCGTGTCGGAGCCCTTCTCGTGGCCGAGGACGCAGACGCTCTCGCCCTTGAAGCGTCCGAAGCCGCCGACGATGGCCTCGTCCTCGCCGAACTTGCGGTCGCCGGCGAGCGGCGTGAAATCGGTGATCAGGCCGGCGACGTAATCGAGGCAGTGCGGCCTCTGCGGATGACGCGCGACCTGCGTCTTCTGCCAGGGCGTCAGGTTCTCGTAGATTTCCTTGAGCGCCGCGGCGGCTTTCGCCTCGAGCCTGACGACGTCGTCGTCGATGGCGACGGCGTTGTTGCCCTCGCCCATCGCGCGCAATTCCTCGACCTTGGCCTCCAGTTCGGCCACGGGCTTTTCGAAGTCGAGATAGCTGCGGAGATTTCCACTGAGCATGGGCTGAACTGACTTGCTTCCGAGAACTAGTCAACCAATCGGGTTAATTTGGCTCTACCGCTCAGCGAGGGCTGCCGCGGCCTTGCCCCAAGGGGTGCAGGTCCCGGACCAGGGTCTTGAGCCTTTCCTCGAGGACATGCGTGTAGATTTGTGTCGTAGAAATGTCCGCGTGGCCGAGCAGCGTCTGGACGATGCGCAGGTCGGCGCCGTTGTGCAGCAGGTGGCTGGCGAAGGCATGGCGCAGGACATGCGGCGACAATCGCGCCGGAGCGATCCCGCAAGCGGCCCCTAAAGCCTTCAATTCACGGGCAAAATGCTGGCGGGTCAGATGGCCCTGCTCGCCGAAGGACGGGAACAGCCATTTCGGTTTTGCCTCGCGGCCGGCTTCGACGGCGGCGAGATAGGCCGCCATGGTCTTCTTGGCCGCTTGGTTAAGCGGCACCAGCCGTTCCTTGCCGCCCTTGCCGCGCACCACCAGCATGCGCTGGTCGCGCCGCGCCGCCGCGGCGGGCAAGGCAACGAGCTCCGACACGCGCAGACCCGTGGCGTAGACCACTTCGAGCAGGCACAGGAGCCGCAGCGCGCGCAGCCGCACCGCGGGTGATTGCTTCGCGTCGTCGGCCTGGCGTTGCGTTTCCTTCAGCAGCGCGTCGACCTCGGCGACGGAGAGCACCTTCGGCAGCGTGCGTCCGCGCTTCGGCCCTTCCAGCACCGCAGCCGGATCGTCGCCGCGTTTTCCTTCCGCATAGAGGAAGCGATAGAGCTGCCGCACCGCCGACAGACGCCGCGCCAGCGAGGCCGGCTTGAAGCCGCGTTCGCTCAGATCGGCCAGAAAGCCGCGCAGATCGTCGGTATCCGCGCCGGCAATGTCCTTGCCGTTTGCGCGCAGGAACGAGGAGAGATCCTCGAGATCGGTGCGATAGGCCGATAGCGTGTTGGCGCCGGCGCCGCGCTCGGCCGCCAGCATGTCGAGGAAGAGTTCGATCGACGTCGCGTCGGTTGCGCGGCGGGCCATCGGCCGGCTCTAGCGCTGCTTGACGAACTTGTCCGCCGGGATCGTCACGATGATCTCGCGCGGCTGATATTTGACGAAAGTCGCCAGCGAAAAGATCGCGCCATAGGCGAGCCCGCCGATCAGGCCGAGAAACATGAGGAATCGGAACAGGCTCGGCATGGCGTCAGGACATCCAACAAGGCGGCGCGAAGCAGCTATAACCCGCCGGCAGGCTCGCGACCAAGCGGCGGGAAGGCGGCCTCGCGGCCGGCCCGATAGCTGGTATATGGAGCCTGTGTTGACGATTTGGAACGCCAGAATGGTTAACGGCGCCGTCCCAAAGCAGGCGGAAGACAGCCCGGAGGCGCGCATCCTGCGCGCGCTGGGCGGCCGTTCCGTCGTGCTCGTCGGCATGATGGGCGCCGGCAAGTCGTCGGTCGGCCGCCGGCTTGCGGCGCGGCTGTCCATTCCGTTCGTCGATGCCGATACCGAGATCGAAAGCGCGGCCGGCATGACCATCCCCGAGATTTTCGCCAAGCACGGCGAGCCCTATTTCCGCGCCGGCGAGGCGCGCGTCATCGCCCGCCTGCTGGAGCAGGGGCCGCAGGTGCTGGCGACCGGCGGCGGCGCCGTCATGGACGCGCACACGCGCGCGCTGATCCGCGACAAGGGCCTGTCGGTGTGGCTCAAGGCCGACATCGAGGTGCTGCTCAAGCGTACGAAGCGGCGCGGCGACCGGCCGCTCGCAGACCGCATCCGCGATCTGATGCCGGCGCGCGAGCCGATCTACGCGCAGTCCGACATCACGGTGCAGTCGCGCGACGAGCCGCACGACATCATCGTCGACGAGATCATCGCCGCCATGCCCGCGCAACTGGCGGCGCACCAGGAGAATGCGTCATGACCGCGCCGCTCAAGTCGCGCGAGCCCATCACCGTGCCGGTCGCGCTCGGCAATCGCGCCTATGAGATCGTCATCGGCCGCGGCGTGCTGGCCTCTCTCGGCGGCGGGATCAAGAAGCTGCGTCCCGGCGCGCGCGCCGTCATCGTCTGCGACGAGAACGTCGCGTCGCATCATCATCTCGCCGCGGCTGAATCCGCCTTGAACGACGCCGGCATCGGGAGCTCGCGCATCCTCGTCGCGCCTGGCGAAGGCTCGAAGAATGTTGCGACCTTCGAGCGCGTCTGCGAGGAGATCATCGCCGCGCGCATCGAGCGCGGCGACCTCGTCATCGCGCTGGGCGGCGGCGTCATCGGCGATCTCGCCGGCTTCGCCGCGTCCTGCGTTCGCCGCGGCATCGATTTCGTGCAGGTGCCGACTTCGCTGCTGGCGCAGGTCGACTCCTCGGTCGGCGGCAAGACCGGGATCAATTCGAAGCACGGCAAGAACCTGATCGGCGCTTTCCACCAGCCGATCCTCGTCATCGCCGACACCGCGCTGCTCGACACGCTGCCGCCCCGCGAATTCCGCGCCGGCTATGCCGAGGTCGCGAAGTACGGCCTGCTCGGCGACGCCGCCTTCTTCGCCTGGCTGGAAGCGAACTGGCAGGACATGTTCGCCGGCGGAAAAGTCACGGGAAGTTCTGCGCGTGAGCACGCCATCGCCGTCTGCTGCCGCGGCAAGGCGGGCATCGTCGCGCGCGACGAGCGCGAGACCGGCGAGCGCGCTCTACTCAATCTCGGCCACACCTTCGGTCACGCGCTGGAAGCCGGCTGCGGCTTCTCGCAACGCCTGTTGCACGGCGAGGCGGTCGCGCTCGGCATGGTGATGGCGTTCGACTTCTCGGCGCGGAAGGGCCTGTGCAGCGCGGCCGACGCTGCGCGCGCAAAGGCGCACCTTGCGGCGGTCGGCCTGCCGACCCATGTGAAGGAGGTGCCCGGCGGCGTGCCGGGTGTCGATGCGCTGATGGACCTGATCGCCCAGGACAAGAAAGTGAAGCGCGGCGCGCTGACCTTCATCCTCGTGCGCGGCATCGGCCAGGCCTTCATCGAGAACAAGGTCGATCCCGCCGAAGTGCGCGCGTTTCTAACCGCCGCCGTCGCCTGACCCATGACCGCTGCTGACTGGCTATCGCTCGCTGTCGTCCTCGTCTGTCTGCTGTGCTCGGCGTTTTTCGCCGGCAGCGAGACGGCGCTGACGGCGTCGTCGCGCGCCAGCATGGCGCGGCTGGAAAAGCAGGGGAACCGGCGCGCCGGCATCGTCAACCGTCTGCTGTCGAGCCGCGAGCGGCTGATCGGCGGGCTGATGCTCGGCAACAATCTCGTCAACATTGCCGCCTCGGCACTGACGACGGGCATCCTGCTCGTCTGGTTCGGCCAGGCCGGCGTGCTCTACGCCACGGTCGTCATGACCGTGCTCATCGTGGTTTTCTCGGAAATCCTGCCGAAGACGGCGGCTTTCAACGCGCCGGATCGCATCGCGCTGATCGTCGCGCGCCCGATGTCGCTCATCATCCGCATCCTCGGCCCGGTGCTGATGGGCATCGAGGCGCTGGTGCGCTGGCTCCTCAAGATGTTCGGCATGAAGATCGGCGAGGATCAGGCGGTGTTGTCGGCGCACGAGGAATTGCGCGGCGCGATCGACCTGTTCCATCGCGAGGGCGACGTCGAGCGAGCCGACCGCGACATGTTCGGCGGCGTGCTCGACCTGCGCGAGCTCGCCGTCTCGGACGTCATGATCCACCGCACCAACATGATCACGCTCAACGCCGACGACAAGGCGGAAGATCTCGTCAACGCGGTGATCGCCTCGCCGGTGACGCGCCTGCCGCTGTGGCGCGGCAATACCGAGAACATCGTCGGCGTGCTGCATGTGAAGGACCTGCTGCGCGCGCTGCACGCTGTCGACGGCGACACCGCGAAGGTCGATATAGCCGCGCTGATGACGGCGCCGTGGTTCGTGCCCGACACGCGGCCGGTGTCGGAGCAGCTCAAGGCGTTCCGCCGCCGCAAGACGCCGTTCGCGCTGGTGGTCGACGAATACGGCGAGGTCGAAGGGCTGGTCACGCTCGAAGACATCCTTGAAGAGATCGTCGGCGACATCACTGACGAGCACGACGTCGCCGTGCCCGGCGTGCGCCGTCAGCCCGACGGCTCGGTCAATGTCGACGGCGCGGTGCCGATCCGCGATCTGAACCGTGTCATGGACTGGAACCTGCCGGACGAGGAAGCGACCACGATCGCCGGCCTCGTCATTCACGAAGCG
>JBQCFB010000163.1:0-10452 GCA_051959715.1 Pseudolabrys sp. | reverse complement strand
TTCGCCGCCGCCTACAACAATCGCGGCCTCGCCTACCGCGCCAAGAACGACAATGACCGCGCCATCGCCGACTTCAGCATGGCGGCGCGGATCGATCCCAACTACGCGATGGCCTATTCGAACCGCGGCAACGCCTATGTCGACAAGCGCGAATACGACCGCGCCATCGCCGACCTGAACCAGGCGATCAAGCTCAACGCCAACGACGTGCGCGGCTATTACGACCGCGGCGTCGCCTACGGCGCCAAGGGCGAGCCGGACCGCGCCATCGCCGACTTCGACCAGGCGCTCAAGCTCGACCCGAAGAACGCCATCGCGCTCAACAATCGCGGCACCGCGTATCGCGGCAAGGGCGACGGCGACAAGGCGGTCGCCGATTTCGGCGAGGCGATCAAGCTCAACCCGAACTACTCGCTCGCCTACTATAATCGCGCCAATACCTGGCTCGACCGCAGCGACCCCGACCGCGCCATCGCCGACTTCGACGCGGCGATCAAGCTCGACGACAAGGATGCGCTCGCCTATCACGACCGCGGCCTGGCCTATTACGAGAAGCACGACGTCGCCCGCGCCATCGCCGACTTCGAGGCGGCCGTGAAGCTCGGCCCGCACCATGCCATCGCCGCGACGCCGAAGGGCGTGCGCAATCAGCGCGGCTACGATCGCGACGCCGGCGACGGCGTGCCGGGCATGAAGTTCTCGCCCCTGTTCGCGCTCGCCTATGACGACCGCGGCGTCGCGCACGCGTCCAAGCACGAGCTCGACCAGGCGGTCGCCGATTTCGACCGTGCGCTCAAGATCAACCCGAACCTGTCGGCGGCCTATTTCAACCGCGGCAGCGCCTTGATGCAGAAGCACGACGTCGCCCGCGCCATCGCCAGCTACGACCAGGCCATCAAGCTCAACCCGAAGGATGCGCTCGCCTATTACGACCGCGGCGTCGCGCATTACGAGCGCGACGACTACGACGCCGCCATCGCCGACCTCGACCAGTCGATCAGGCTCGACGGCAAGACCGCCGCCGCCTGGTACAATCGCGGCATCGCCTGGCAGGAGAAGCGCGACGGCGACAAGGCCGTCGCCGACTTCGATCAGGCGATCAAGCTCGATCCGAAGTTCGCCGCCGCCTATGCGGCGCGGGGCAAGGCGCTCGCCGCGCTCGGCCAGTTCGACCGCGCCATCGCCGACCTCACCCAGGCGACGAAGCTCGACGGCAGCGCGGCGGCGGCCTTCAACGATCGCGGCATCGCCTACGGCCTCAAGGGCGACAATGACCGCGCCGTCGCCGACTACAATCAGGCCGTCTCGCTCGACGCCAAGTTCGCGCCGACCTACAACAACCGCGGCATCGTCTTCGCCGCCAAGGGCGAGGCCGACCGCGCCATCCAGGACTACGGCCAGGCCATCGCGCTCAACGGCCGCTACGCCGCGGCCTGGTACAACCGCGCCAACGTCAAATACGACAAGGGCGACTATGCCGGCGCCATCGCCGACTATGACGGCGCCATCAAGCTCGACGCAGGCGACGCGCAGGCGCTCAACAACCGCGCCAATGCCTACGCCGCGCGCCACGACTACGACCGCGCCGTCGCCGACCTGACGCAGGCGCTCAAGGTCCGCCCCGACTATGCGCAGGGCCACAACGACCGCGGCGTCGTCCTCGCCGCAAAGGGCGACGTCGACCGCGCCCTCGCCGATTTCGAGCAGGCGGTGAAGGCCGATCCGAAGAACGCCATCGCCTGGTACAATCGCGGCCTCGCCTTCCGCGACCGCCGCGACACCGAACGCGCGATCCAGAGCTTCGGCGAAGCAGTGAAGCTCAATCCCGGCTATGCCGCCGCCTGGTACAGCCGCGGCAACGCGCTCGAGTTCAAGCGCGACTACGACGCCGCCATCGCCGACTTCAACCAGGCGGTCAAACTCAAGCCCGACCTTGCGCTCGCCTGGTACGATCGCGGCCTGTCCTACGGCGCCAAGGGCGACGCGGACCGCGCCGTCGCCGACCTGACAGAGAGCATCAAGCGCGACGGCAAGGATCCCTTCGCCTACTACAATCGCGGCATCGCCTGGCGCATCAAGGGCGATACCGACAAGGCCGTCGCCGACTTCGGAGAAGCGGTGAAGCTCGATCCGAAGTTCGCGCTCGGCTATGCGCAGCGCGGCAACGCCTTCTTCGAGAAGCGCGACTTCGACCGCGCCATCGCCGACCTGACCGAGGCGGTACGCTACAATCCGAACGACGACGGCGCCTATACGCGCCGCGCGCTCGCCTACCGCGAGAAGGGCGACTACGACCGCGCCGTCAACGACTTCAGCCAGGCGATCCGCCTCTCGGCCAAGGACGCCGTGCTCTACGACAATCGCGGCCTCGCCTGGCGCATGAAGGGCGACCTCGAGCACGCCATCGCCGACTTCGACCAGGCCATCAAGCTCGATCCGAAGCTCGCCGCCGCCTACCACGACCGCGGCACCGCCTACGGCATGCGCGGCGACGCCGACCGCGCCATCGCGGATCTCACCGCCGCGCTCAAGCTCGAGCCGAAGAACGCCGTCGCGCTCAACAATCGCGGCTTCGCGCTGCGCAACAAGAACGAGCTCGACAAGGCCATCGCCGACTTCGGCGACGCGATCAAGCTCGACCCGAAATACACCGTCGCCTGGTTCAATCGCGCCACCGCCTATTACGACAAGCGCGACTACGACCACGCCATCGCCGACTTCGACTCCGCGATCAAGCTCAACCCGAACTTCGCCGAGGCCTACAACGCCCGCGGCGTCGCCAACGACAACAAGGGTAAGTTCGACGAGGCCATCGTCGACTTCGGACAGGCCATCAGGCTCGATCCGAAGAACGCGCGCGCCTACAACAATCGCGGCTTCGCCTTCCGCAACCGCGGCGACGTCGACAAGGCCATCGCCGACTACAACCAGGCGCTGACGCTCAATTCGAGCTACGCGCTGGCGCTCTATAATCGCGGCATCGCCTATTACGACAAGCGCGACTTCGAGCACGCGCAGCGCGACATGAACCAGGCGATCAAGCTCAACCCGAACTTCTCGGCCGCCTTCATGGACCGCGGCGTCGTCTTCTACGACAAGCACGACTATGACCGCGCCGTGCTGGCGGTCGATGCTTCGATCGTCGCGCGGCCGGGCTACGCCGTCTCCTTCGGCGGCCGCGGCGCGAGCTACGAGAACCGCCGCGAGGGCGACCGCATCATCCAGGAGGCGAGCGCCGCCGTCCTCAACACGCAGTACAACGCCTTCGCCTATTCGCCCGACACGTTCCCACCGGCCTCGCCGGTTCTGCTCGCCTCTGCGCAGGCCGAGCCGCCGCGTTCGGCCTCGCCCGCTCCGTCCGCCGCGCGTGCGCCGCTCCCGGCGCCCGAGCCGCCGGCCGCGCGCGCCGAGCCGCGTCCCGCCATGGCGGAGCCCGCAAGGCGCAAGACGGCCGTGCAGGAGCAAACGGCGTCACGTCCGGCGAAGCGGACGCCCATGCCGGCCGCGGCGCCGCACCGGACGCAACGTCATCAGGACAGGGTGTCGGAGAAGCACCGTCCGGAGCGCGTGACGCAGCAGCGCAGCCCGCGCGTGTCGCAGCCGCGCCGGGTGGTCGTGCCGCAGGGCGCCGCGCTCAGCCGCGCTGCTGTCGAGCGTCGCGACCGCCGCGAGCCGTTCGGTTCGCTGTTCGCCCGATAGTCGTCCCGAGCATCACCAGAACCGGGCCCGGCAGGTTGCCGGTCGCGAGCTTGCGCGCCAAATCGCCGATGCGCGCGGCGACGTGCTGCTGGTCGGGACGGGTCGCCCGCGCAATGGCGAGCGCCGGCGTCGCGGGATCGAGCCCCTCGGCCACCGCCTTCGTCACCAGCTCCGCCAGAGTGCGCGTCGGCATGTAGATCGCCGTCGTCGTCTCCGGATCGGCGAGCGCCTTCCAGTCGATGTTCTCGGGCAGCTTGCCGTCGCGCGAATGGCCGGTGACGTATTGCAGCCGCCGCGCATGGCCGCGGCCGGTCAGCGTCAGGCCGAGGCTCGCCGCCGCGCCTTGAGCCGCCGTGATGCCGGGCACGACCTCGACGGCAATACCGGCGGCATCGCAGGCCTCGAGCTCTTCCGCCGCGCGGCCGAAGATCAGCGGATCGCCGCCCTTGAGCCGCACGACGCGCTTGCCCTGCTTGGCGAGGCCGACCATCAGCGCGTTGATGTCTTCCTGCTTGCATGACGGGCCGAAGCCGGTCTTGCCGACCAGCATCTTGCGCGCCTCGCGGCGGGCGAAGTCGAGCACGTCGCGCGAGACTAGATCGTCGAACAGGATGACGTCGGCGGATTGCAGCGCGCGCACCGCGCGCAAGGTCAGCAGCTCCGGATCGCCGGGCCCCGCGCCAACCAGAGTCACGGTTCCGGCTTCGACCGCGGCGCCCTCGCCCCGCACGTCGGCGATGAAGCGCTCGAAATCGGCGTCGCCCGGCGCGAGGTCGGGATTGCTCACAGCATGCGCCGTGAACAGGTGCCAGAACTTGCGCCGGCCGGCGAACGGCAGGCCGGACGCCTTCACCGCCGCGCGCCAGCGCTGCGCCGCCGCGGCCCAGGCGGCGAAGCCCATCGGCAGCATCGCTTCGAGCTTGGCGCGGATCGCTTGCGCGAACACGGGCGCCGCGCCGTCGGTCGAGATGCCGATGACCAGCGGCGAGCGGTTGACGATCGCGCCGAAGGCGAAATCGCAAAAGGCCGGCTTGTCGATGACGTTGACCGGCACGCCGGCGCTCCGCGCCACTGCGGCGAATTCAGAAGCCGAAGCGTCGTCGTCGAAAGCGCCGATGGCGACCGCCGCGTCGGCGAGATCGGCCTCGGTCCAGCCGCGCGCATGCACAGTGATGGCGCCGCGCGGCGGATCGGCGGCGATCGCCGCCATGTCGTCGGACTCGTCCACCGCATAGACATCGATGCGCGCGCCGGCGGCCGAGAGAAGCTCCGCCTTCCACGCCGCCGCCGCGCTGCCGCCGGCCAGAACGGCGCGCTTGCCGTCGAGCGCCAGGAACACCGGCAGCCGCGCCAGCGGCTCCATGCGGCCCGGCCGCGTCTCGGATGGATTGCGCTCGTTGGTCACGTCCCGGCTTCCTTCTTCATCAATACACGTCCGCCTGGTAGCGGCCCTTCGTCTTCAGTTCGGCGACGAAGGCCTTTGCGTCGGCCGGCGAGCAGCCGCCGTGCTGCGCGACGATGTCGGTGAGCGCCGCCTCGACGTCCTTGGCCATGCGCTGGGCGTCGCCGCAGACATAGACATGCGCCCCGTCATTGAGCCAGGCCCAGATGTCGCGGCCGACCTCGCGCATGCGGTGCTGCACGTAGATCTTCTCCTTGCCGTCGCGCGACCAGGCGAGCGTCAGCCGGGTCAGGTGACCCGCCGCCCGCATCGCCGTCAACTCCTCCTCGTAAAAGAAGTCGTGATCGCTGCGCTGATGGCCGAAGAACAGCCAGTTGCGGCCCTTGGCCGCCACCGCCTGCCGCTCGTGCAGGAAGGCGCGGAACGGGGCGATGCCGGTGCCGGGGCCGATCATGATGACGGGCTTTGCCGTGTCCACCGGCAGCGCGAAGCCGTGCGCCTTCTGCACGTAGACGCGAAGCCGATCGCCCGGATTGACGCGGGCGCCGAGGAAGGTCGAGCAGACGCCGTAGCGCATGCGCCTGTCGACTTCGTAGCGCACGGCATCGACGGTGAGCGTGACGCGGCCAGGCGATGTCTTCAGCGAGGACGAGATCGAATAGACGCGCGGCTGCAAGGCGTCGAGGCACTCGATGACGGCTTCAGGGTCGGGACGGATGCCTGGAAACTTGTGCAGCGCCGCCAGCACGTCAAGCGATGAGGCGTCGCCATCGGGATCCTTGCCTTCCGCCAGCGCCTTGGCCTTCGCCTTGCGCTCGCCGCCGGTGACGTAGGAGATCAACTGGAACAGCATGTCTGGCGCCGGCGACAGCGACACGCCGTCGGTCAGCACTTCCTTGAGCGTGCGGTCGCCGATCGGGAAATCAGGCGGCGCGCCGAGCGCCTCGATGACGCCCTCGACCAGGGACGGTTCGTTGGCCGGGAAGATGCCGAAGGAATCGCCGACCTCGTAAACGAGCCCGCTGTCGGCGAGATCGATCTCGACATGCCAGGTCTCCTTTTCGGAGCCCGGCTTGTTCAGCCGGCGGCGCGTGAGGAACGTGGCGTAGACCGGGTTGTCGCGCGATCGGCCGGCAGGCGCGGCGGCGACACGCACCGGCTCCGCCGGCGCCTCGGTAACGGCGGCCGGCGCGGCCACGCCGCCGTCGAGCTCGGCATAAAGCTGCTTGAGCATGCGCGCGGTGTCCTTGCCGCCCGGCGCGCACAGGTTCAGCCGCGTCTCCGACCTGTCGAAGAGCTTGTCGGCGTAGTCCTTGCAATTGTAGCCGCACTGGCCGCAGTCCTGCTGCGCCATCGCCGCCATCATGCGGCGCGGCAGCGGCCTCCCCTCGGCGAGTTTCATGCGATCGGCCATGACCATGGCCGGGTCGTGCCACGGCGCGCCGTCGTCGGCCTCAGTGGGCGCAGCCGCGGGCACGCCATCGAGCAGGCCGGGCAAGAGCTTCGCCGCATCGGCCGGCGACAGCGGCGTGACGCTCTCCTGCAAGCCGAACACGCCGGCGAACAGGCCGTTGAGCCAGGTCCGCTGCTCGACCGTGAACGGCGCGGACTCAGGAATGAAGGACGGGATCCGCGGCGACATGCTCATGCGGCGGCCTCCAGCATGGTCATGGCCTTGAGCGCGTCGATCTCGTGCCGCCGCGCGAAGGCAAGGAAACTTTCGTCCGGCGTGGCGCGGTGCGCGAGATAGGCTTTCAGGATGCGCTCGACCGTGCGTGGTGTCTCCTCCGCCGTCACATCGCGGAAGAGCTCGCGGCCGATTGCCGCGTGCGGACCGAAGCCGCCGCCGATCAGCACGTGATAGCCCTCGACCGGGTCGCTCTCCTCGCTCGCCTGCACCTTGCAGGCGAGGAGGCCGATCTCGCTGATCGTGTGCTGTGCGCAGGAATGATGGCAGCCGGTGAGATGGATGTTGACGGCCTGATCGAGCGCGACGCGGCTCTCGCACCACGCGGCGATGTCCTCGGCATGCTTCTTGGTGTTCGAGGCGGCGAACTTGCAGCCGGTGTTGCCGGTGCAGGCCACGAGGCCGGCGCGCACCGCGCTCGCCTCCGTCGTTAGCCCAAGCGACGCTATGAGATCGCAGGCGCGCGCGACATTCTCGTCGGCCACGCCGGAGATCAGCAGGTTCTGCCACACGGTCAGGCGCAGATCGCCGTCGCCGAGGTCGCGCGCGATCGCCGCCAGACCGCGCATCTGGGCGACGGTCAGCTTGCCGGTCGGCGTGACGACGCCGATCCAGTTCAAGCCCGCCTGCTTCTGCGCATGCACGCCAATATGCGCGGTGCGGCTGAAGGCCGGCCGCTCGGCGACGGCGCCGGGCACGGCGCGGTCGAACTTGCGGCCGAATTTCTCTTCCGTGAGCGTGACGTATTTCTCGATGCCGATGGCGTCGAGCACGTATTTCATGCGCGCCTTGGTGCGGTCGGTGCGGTTGCCATGCTCGACGAAGACGCGCACCACCGCGTCGGCCACCATGCAGGCGTCCTGCGGCCTGACCAGCACGCCTGTGTCGCGCGCGAAATCGAAATGGCCGGTGATGCCGCCGAGGCAGAGCTTGAACCACACGCCCGGCGCAAGCCCGAAGCCGTCCCTCACCTCGACCGCCTGGAAGCCGATGTCGTTCGTATCCTCCAGCACGGGGATGGTCCCTGCCCCGTCGAAGGCGACGTTGAACTTGCGCGGCAGGCCGGTGAGCGAGCGGTCGTTGAGGATGTGGAAGTGCCATTCGCGCGCAAAGGGCCGCGTGTCGATCAGCTCCTGCGGGTCGATGCCCGCTGTCGGCGTGCCGGTGACGTTGCGGATGTTGTCGGCGCCGGCGCCGCGCGAATTCAAGCCCAGATCCTGGATCGCCTCGACGACATTGACGGCGTTCTTCGCCTCGATCTCGCGGATCTGGAGGTTGGCGCGCGTCGTCACATGCGCGTAGCCGCCGCCCATGCGCTCGGCAATGTCAGCGAGGCCCGCAAGCTGGAACCAGTTGAGGATGCCGTTCGGAATGCGCAGCCGGCACATATACGAATTCTGGTTCGGCGCCACGTAGAACAGCCCGTAATAGCGCCAGCGGAAATTGTCCGGAGGCTTCGGATATTCGTTCGCCGCCGCCTGCCCTTTCAGCTTCTCGTAGGCATCGAAGGGATGCTGCTCGCGCTTGACCTTCTCCTGGTCGGCGAGCTTGCCGCCGCGCGCCACCGTTAAGTCCTGCGCCTTGAGCGCGGCCGCGTCCGGGCCGGCCGGCTCCGGCGCGGACGCAGGCACGGCGGCGCCGGGGATCGTCCCGGCGCCGGCGACGCTCTTCGCCGCCTTGGCGATCTGGATGCCGGCGACGAAGCCCTCGAGATAGCGCTTCTGCTCGGGCTCGAAGTCGCCCGCCGCCACGGCGGCGGGCTTGAGTTCGGTGTCGCTCATTCCGCCGGCACCTGACTGGGCGCGGTCAGCGGCGCTGGCGCGGAGCCCTTCGGCCGGTGCGTGATGTAGAGCGCGACGCCGGTGAAGAGCGAGCCGCCGACGAGATTGCCGAGCGTGACCGGGATCTGGTTCCACAGCCACCACTGCGCCATCGAGACCTTGGCGCCCATCAGCATGCCGGTCGGGATGACGAACATGTTGACGACCGAGTGCTCGAAGCCCTGGCCGAAGAAGATCAGCATCGGCATCCACAGCGCCGCGAGCTTGCCGACCGTCGAGGCGCTGGTCATCGCAATGACGATGGCGAGGCAGACCATCCAGTTGCACAGGATCGCCTTGACGAAGACCGTCACCATGCCGGCGAAGCCGAAGGCCGCGTAACCCGTCGTCTTCGCCTGCGCGACGGCGATGATTTGCGCCGCGACGCCGGTCGGCGCCACCGAGCCGAAATTGGTCAGCACGATCGCCAGCAGCGCGCCATAGGCCATGCTGCCGATCAGGTTGCCGGTGAAGACGTAGACCCAGTTCATGAACATCGTGCGCGGGTCGCCGGTTTTCTCGATGCAGGGCAGCGGCAGGAGGCCGAAGCTGCCCGTCACCAGGTCGAGGCCGAGCAGCACGATGATGCCGAGGCCGACCGGGAAGATGAGCGCCCCCACCAGCGGGATGCCGGTCTGCAACGCGCCGGTGAAGGCGAGGCTCGTCGCCGCGCCGAGAATGCTGCCGGCGAGCGCGCCGCGCACGATCAGGTCGACCGGCGTCAGGCCGAGCTTCATTCGTCCCGTGGCGACCATCGCCGAGGCCACATCGACCGGCTTCACGTAATCCATCTCTCGACTCCCTGTGCTCGTGGCCGCCGGGAGCGTCGCTCGACGCCTCCCGCCGGCCGGCATTGGCTCCGGCATGCTGCAAAGCAGCAAGGAGCGTGCCAGTCAGGAAGTCTTTGATTACGTGAGAGTATTCAGGACAGACCGAATCGGCCCGAAACCCGCTGGCGGGAAAATAAGCGGTCGCGGTCGAAAACTTGTGCACTGCCCGCGAGTGCCCAGAATTCAGCCAGCGACCGCCGCCGGCAGGCGCACATTGGCGTGGAAGTCGAGGCCGTTCACGGTCTTCGCCACGTGGCCGGCGCGGACGCAGAAGTCACCGAAATGTTCTTCCTTGTCTCGGTTGGCCGCGTAGCCCGCGAAAAGCGGATCGAGCGCCGCGACGATGCCGGTGTCGTCCAGATCCTCGGCATAGAGCTTGGACAGGCGCGAGCCGTCATGCGCCGCGCCGAGATACAAATTGTAGCGGCCCGGTCCTTTGCCGACCAAGCCGATCTCGGCGATGTAGGGCCGCGCGCAGCCGTTCGGGCAGCCGGTCATGCGCAAGGTGATGTCCTTCTGCGCGAGACCGTGCGCGGCGAGCCGCTCCTCGAGCTTGGTGATGAGGCTCGGCAGATAGCGCTCGCTCTCGGCCAGCGCCAGCGCGCAGGTCGGCAGCGCGACGCAGGCCATGGCGTTCCGCCGCAGCGCGCCCGCCTGCCCGCTCAGGCCGTGCTCGGCCGCAAGCGCCTCGATCTCCGCGCGCTTGTCCTCGGCGATGTTGGCGATGATCAGGTTCTGGTTCGGCGTGATGCGGATCTCGCCCTCGTGCGCCTGCGCGATGCGGCGCATGCCGGTGAGCAGCCGCCGCCCGTCGGGGAAGTCGCGCAGCCGTCCGTTCTCGATGAACAGCGTCAGGTGATGCTTGCCGTTCTCGCCCTGCGTCCAGCCATAGCGGTCGCCGTTCGAGGTGAACGTGTAGGGCCGCGCCTTCTCGAGCGGCTTGCCGGCGCGCTTGGCGATCTCGGCGCGGAACTTGTCGGCGCCGTTGTCGTCGAGCGTGTATTTGAGCCGCGC
>JBQCFB010000162.1:0-2441 GCA_051959715.1 Pseudolabrys sp. | reverse complement strand
AGGAGGTCTTTTGCCGCGTTCAGCATTGATTTTACGTTGTTTTACCCTGCAACCCGCCCCGCTCCCGCCGCATTCTGCCGCTTGCTTGGGACCAGCAAATACAGCGCATGTCATGACTCACTCGTGACCGCAACCCGCGTTGACCCACCCGGGCTGCGTCACTAGTTTCGCGCACATCCGCGGCGGGCAAAGCTTCGAATGAATGACTGGGGAATTGCAGCATCGGCCCGGCGCCTGTCGCCGGTGATGCGCGCCGTTGCGATCGCCGCCGCCTTTGCCGTCGGCGCCGCCGGCATCGGCCCGGCCGCGCCGGTCCATGCCCAGGAGACCAAGCTCCCGATCATCCGGGACACCGAGATCGAGAACCTGCTGAAGGATTATGCGGCGCCGATCCTGCGCGCCGCCGGGCTTTCGCAACAGAAAGTCCGCGTCGTCATCCTCAACGATCGCTCGTTCAACGCCTTCGTCATGGACGGCAAGCACATCTTCATCAATGCCGGTGCGCTGTTCGACGCCAAGACGCCGAACGAGGTGATCGGCGTGCTCGCGCACGAAACGGGGCATCTCGCCGGCGGCCACTTGCAGCGCATGCGCGAGGAACTGGCGCGCGCGCAGACCGCCTCGGTCGCCGCGCTCCTGCTCGGCATCGGCGCTGCCGTGGCCGGCGCCCGCGCCGGCTCCGGCGCAGGCCAGGTCGGCGTGCCGGCGATCATGGCGCCGCAGACCGCGATCCAGCGCTCGCTCCTTGCTTACGTGCGCACGCAGGAAGACCAGGCCGATCACGCCGGCCTGAAATTCCTCGCCGCCACGCATCAATCTCCCCGCGGCATGGTCGATCTGTTCAAGCGCCTCGCCGACGAAAGCCTCTACCAGTCGGCGCGCGTCGATCCATACTTGCAGACCCATCCGATGCCGGCCGAGCGCGTCGCCAATCTCATCCAGGCGGCGAAGGCCAGCCCGTACTGGGACCAGAAGGATTCGGCCGAGCTGCAGCTGCGGCACGACATGATGCGGGCGAAACTGTCCGGCTTCCTGGAGCGGCCGGACACAGTGGCGCGGCGCTTCCCCGCGACCGACCACAGCCTGCCGGCGCGCTATGCCCGCGCCATCTCCACCTACCGGCATTCCGATCTGCGCGCCGCGCTCACCCAGATCGACGCGCTGATCCAGGCACAGCCGGGCAACCCCTATTTCTACGAACTCAAGGGCCAGGCCCTGCTCGAGGGCGGCAAGCCGAGCGAAGCCGTGCCGCCGCTCCGCCACGCCGCCCAACTCTCACATGGCGCGCCGCTCATCGACACGCTGCTCGGACAGGCCATGGTCGCGACCAGCAACAAGGCGCTCGCCGGCGAGGCGGTGCCGCTCCTGAAGTCGGTGCTGCAGCGCGACAACGACATTCCCGACGCCTATAACCAGCTCGCCATGGCTTATGGCCGCAGCGGCGATTTCGCCGAGGCGGATCTCGCCGCCGCGCAGGCCGCCGCCGGCCGCGGCGACATCGTCACGGCCCGCCAGCTCGCCGCCCGCGCCAAGACGCGGCTGAAGGTCGGCTCACCCGCATGGGTGCGCGCCGACGACATCACGAACCTGCAACCGCCGAAGCAGACACTGTTCCGCAACTGATGCTAAGCTGTTTGAAACAAGGATGACGTCGATGACCCCCCGCTCCTTCGTTCTTGCCGGCGCCGTGCTCGTCACGGCGGCAACGCCGTTCCTCGCAAGCGCGGCTGAGTTCTCCGCGCCCCAGCGCAGCGAGATCGAGACCATCGTCCGCGAATATCTCGTCGCGCACCCCGAGGTGCTGCAGGACGCGATGGCCGAGCTCGAGAAGCGGCAGAACGCCGCCGTCGCCGAGAAGGGCAAGGCCGCGGTGAAGCAGTACTCGCAGGCGCTGTTCATGTCGCCGCGCCAGGTCACGCTCGGCAACCACAATGGCGACGTCACCTTCGTTGAGTTCTTCGATTACAACTGCGGCTACTGCAAGCACGCGATGAGCGACATGCTCACGCTGCTGAAGGACGATTCCAAGCTCAAGGTCGTACTCAAGGAATTCCCGGTGCTCGGACCGGGCTCGGTCGAGGCGGCGCAGGTCGCGGTGGCCGTGCGCATGCAGGACAAGAGCGGCAAGAAATATCTCGACTTCCACCAGAAGCTGCTCGGCGGACGGCAGGCGGCCGACAAGGCGCGCGCGCTCGCGGTCGCCAAGGAGGTCGGCATGGACATGACTCAGTTGCAGAAGGACATGCAGAGCCCCGAGGTGAAGGCGACGTTGGAGGAGAACTTCAAGCTCGCCGAGGCGTTGGGCCTCAACGGCACGCCGAGCTACGTGATCGGCGACCAGGTGGTGGTCGGCGCGGTCGGCCTGCCGACCTTGAAGAAGGACATTAACGGCGCCCGCTGCGGCAAGGACGAGTGCTGATCCACCACTCCAAGGCTCCGTC
>JBQCFB010000161.1:0-3616 GCA_051959715.1 Pseudolabrys sp. | reverse complement strand
GACACCGGGTCCGATGTCTTTCAGCGCCTCGTCGACCGGGAAAGCGGTCGCCACCTCGGTGTTGAGCTTCGAGTCGACCGCAAGCTGGCCGCTCCAAACCTTGGCGCCGCGCTCGTTCGCGATCGCCTCGGCCTGATAGCGCGACAGATTGCGCTGGAAGTCGTAGCCGAGCACGGTGTCGATCAGGTTGCGATCGCCGATGCGGTAGACCGCGATCGTCACCGCCGAGGTGTTGACGCTCAGCACCGGAATGCCGCGCTGGCCGGTGCGCGGCAGCACGTAGGCCTTGCCGGAGAAGCGCACGAAAGGCTTGCGGTCGCGCACGAAGATCGTGAATTCGGCCGACTTCGGCAAAGTCTCGTGCACGGTCGACGGCAAGCCGGCGCGCAGCGTGATCTGGTAGCGCTCGCCGTGCTTGAGGCCTTCGACGCAAAGCTGCTTCTCGTTGGCCGAGAGTGCGGGCCTGTCCTGGCCGAGCACCGCGACGAAGGGCGAGAAGTCGGTGCCCTTGCCGGGCAGGTCTTCCGAGAACTGGAAGCAGGCCCGCGGCGACACCGCATCGGAATCGACGGAGTAGTCGAGCATGCGGAAGCCGTGCTCGAGGCGCAGCCGCTCGTAGCGGCCGCGCAGGTCGGCGCTCTCGCGCTGTTCGAGCGCGATGCGCATCGCATCGAGCGCCGGACGCCACTGCCGCTGGTCGGCGAGCGCGTCGCCGAGCACGGTCAGGCTGTCGCTCTCCGTGGCGCGGTCCTTGCTGCGCAGATAGGCGATGTAGGCGGAGGTCGCAGCGCGATCGATGAGAAACGCCTTCTCCTTGTCATCGCGCTGCTTGATCTGGCGGATGGTGCGCGCGAGACGCAGCCAGTTGGCGCCATCGTCACCGGCGACGCTAACGAGCTGGCCGAGCACCACCATGCCGGCGCGGAAGTCGTTCTTCTGAAATGCGGCGTCGGCATCCTTGCGTAATTGCGCGGCGGGCTTCGCCACCTTGCCGGCGTCGCTCTTGATCTGCGCCTCGAGCTTGACCGCGGCTTCGTCGAGCCGTCCGAGCTGGAAGGTCTTGTCCGGTCCATCCTGCTTTGCCGTCTGGGCCGTGGCGGGGACGAGCGCGAGAGCAAGCAGCGCGGCGGCAAGGCTCGCGCGGAAGAGCGTCAGCATCAGACCAGACCCCCGAGTGGCGGCAGATTCTCGATCATCATCACAGGCGCTGAAGGTGTCGAGCGCATGGCGTCGTATGGATCGCCGCAGCCGCGCGGCAGGTTCATCGGCCCGGCCACCCGCAGGCAAGCCTCCCCGCCTGTCGGCGCGGCGCCTTGATCTGCCTCATCACAAGGCAAGGCATTGATGTCGTTATGGATTAACCGATCGCCGATGATGGATCGGCGACGCTTTCCATCGTGGCGCGGCGCAGGTACATCTGAGCGCGACGACCCCGTAGCTCAGCCGGATAGAGCATCAGCCTTCTAAGCTGAGGGTCGCTGGTTCGAATCCAGCCGGGGTCGCCAGCCTTTTGCGGGCGGCCGCTAGTGCGTCCAGGCGTCCCGGCGGCGGAAGGCGAAATTGTCCGAATAGGAGATGGCGCGCCGGGCGGCCTGTTTCTCCTCGGACACCTGGTAGGCGATGCCGTTCTTCTCGCAATAGGCGATCGCCTCGTCTTTGCTGGCAAAACGCAGCTTGAGCTGCGCCTTCGTATCGAAGGACGACGTCCAGCCCATCAGCGGCTCGACCTGGCGCGGCACCTCGGGCTCGAAGTCGATGACCCAGTCCTTGGTGTTGGCCTGGCCGGACTGCATGGCGGTCTTGGCAGGCTTGTAGATGCGCGCGGTCATGAATCGCTGCCGGTTTGCTGTGGCGCAGGTCCTATAGGCAAAAGAGCGCGGCGTGGCAATCGCCCCGCGGGTCAGTCGGACCGGTGAAGGTTTCAGGCCCGGCCGGGAGCGTGGCGAGCGACGGCGGTTGTGCCGAGCTCACTGCGGGTGCGCCGCGCACGGCGGGCCTTGGGGGTTGCGGGACGCGCAAGCACCGGTCCCCGCACCGTCACGCGGAAACCGCCGCCGTCGACGTCCTCGAATTCGATGCCTTCGTCGCGCCAGATCTCTTCGATCGCGCGCATGGTGACGCGGCGCGGCTCGGTATCGCCCTGCTCGATCTTGTGAATGGCGCGCTGGCTCAAGCCGACGCGAAAGCCGAATTCGCTCTGGCTCCAGCCGAGCACCGCGCGCGACATGCGCAGCTTGGCGGCGAAGGCGAGCCGTTCGAGCCGGATCAACTCGACCAGTTCACGCGGTGTATCGGTTTCGACACGCATGACTGAACCCGGAACTGAAGAACACCTTTAAGCGGAAAACCCCCGGCGGTTTCCCGCCGGGGGTCTCATCTCCGATCAAATCAGATCAGGGATAGAAGTTGCGCTGAACGCGGAAGATGCCCGACACCCAGCTCTTGTCGCCGTAGCTGGCCGCACCGTCGGCATAGGCGCCGTCGAGATGGTTGTACATCGCCTCGACGCTCAGATCGAGGTTGGCAACCGGCGTCCAGACAGTGCGCGAGCCGACCTGCCAGAAGTCCCAGCTCGCCGAGCTGCCGGCAGCCGCGTTGCCCGGACGGAGCACGTTGCTGGCGGCATCGCTATAGGTCAGCTTGCCGTAGGCGCCGTATAGCGAGCTCTTCCACTGGGCGTTCCAGTGATGCTCGTAGCCACCGGTGATGCTCCAGCCCTTGGTCTTGTCGAGGCCGTTGTTGTCGACAACTGCGTCGGCCTGCTGGCCAACGTAATTGTTCGAGCCAACCGCGCCCGCAACCGTGTTCCCGCTCGTCAACGCAAAGCCACCATTGACGCCCGAGCCGACGTACATCATCGCACCTTCCGCAGCGGTAAACTGCGCCAGGACGTAATCACCCTTGCCAAGCATCGGCAGGTTGAACTTCGCACCCGCACCGAACGCCCAACCGGAGCCAGTCATTTCCGCGCCGTTTGCGGCCGGAACGTTGGCCGCGCTGATCGAGTTACCAATCAGCTGGTGGTAGGCCCCCATCACCTGAGCCGAACCCCAAGCCTGGTCGATGCGCAGGTTGCCGACGATATCCGGAGCCTGCTGGTTGCCGTACACCCAAGTCGTCGTCGCGTTGACGCCGGTGTTGCCGGAGGCAACCGCCGCACCGTTCGGAGCGCTCAGGATGTTGCTGCGGTGACCGTTCGGGTTTTCCGCCGCGATCGACGCCGACAGACCGTTACCGAACTGCGCGGTGTAGGCGAACACCTCGATGCCGCCGCCAGCCAGGTTCGAGCCCCAGAAGTTCGTCTGGTTCGAATAGGGCTGAAGATCGAAGTCGAAGAACGAGCCAGTCTTACCGGCGGTGAAGCCGGCGAACTGGATGAACGCCGCGTTCGACCACAGACGGGTGTAGGGATTGTGGCCCGAGCCATTCGGGTTGCCGGCCGTGAGGCCCGGACCGCCATTGGCTGCGCCCGACTGGCTGTTGTCCGAGGTGGACGCCAGGATCATGTACGAGCGGAGCGTGCCGTACTCGGTCTGCGAACGAGCGTCGAGCGTGACGCCGGCGCGCGAACGCCAGTCGTCCAAGCCGCCGCGGGAGTTGCTGTCGAAGTCGCCCG
>JBQCFB010000160.1:0-5201 GCA_051959715.1 Pseudolabrys sp. | reverse complement strand
CCTGGCCGTCAATCGCGAAGAGCTTCGGCGCGACCGGCCGCTTCGTCTGGCACGAGCAGCCCGTCGACGCGAGCATGACGCTTGCCGACTTCCCCGCCGCGCTGACCGGCGGCCGCACCGGACTGAAGCTTCGCATCAACGGCAAGCCGGGCAAGATCGCCTTCGAAGGCGGCATCAGTGTCATCCCGACGCTCAAGATCGAAGGAACGCTCGCCGCCGACTCGCCGTCGCTGCGCGAGGCTTTCGCCTGGGCCGGACAGAAGCCGTTGCCGGGCGGCGGCTTCGGCCGTTTCTCCATCAAGGCCCAGACCAATGTCGTCGGCAGCACGATCGGCCTGTCCGCGGTCAATGTCGATCTCGACGGCAATAGCGCCGAGGGCGTGCTCACCTTCGTCGTCGACGGCCGCAAGACTCTCCAGGGCACGCTCGCCGCCGACAAGCTCGACCTGACGCCGTATGTGTCGACCGTGCGGCTCCTGACCAACAACCAGCATGCCTGGAGCTCAAGCCGCATCGCACTCGACGGATTGACCGGCAGCGATTTCGACCTGCGGCTCTCGGCCGGCAAGGTGATCGTGTCGAACGCCGAGTTCGGCCGCACGGCGATCGGCGCCAATTTGCGGGGCGGCCAGCTCGTCATCACCGTCGGCGAGGCGCAGGCCTATGGCGGACTGATCAAGGGCTCGCTGTCGCTCGCCGACCGCGACGACGGCGTCGATGTGAAATCGCAGCTGAATTTCGACGACGTCGATCTCGAGACCTGCCTCGGCCAGCTGTTTGGGCTGCGCCGCCTCGAAGGCAAAGGCAACATCGCCGTCGCCGTTGAGGGCAAGGGCGACAGCGTGCTCGGCGTCACGCACACGCTCACCGGCACCGCGTCGCTGGCGAGCGTGAACGGCGCCATCGCCGGCCTCGACGTCGCGCAGCTTCTGCGCCGGCTCGAGCGCAGGCCGCTTTCGGGCGGCGGTGAATTCCGCACCGGCCGCACCGCCTACGACAAGCTCAATCTCGAACTGAAGATCGTGAACGGCAAGGCCGCCGTGCAGGACCTGACCATCGCCGGCGCCGCCGTGCACATGGCGCTCAACGGGTCGGCCTCGATCCCGGAGCGCGATCTCGATCTCAAGGGCACCGCGGCGCTGGTGACGGCGTCGCGGCCGGGCGGCACTCCGTTCTCGCTGCCCTTCATCGTGCAGGGCTCGTGGGACGATCCGATCATGCTGCCCGATCCGGAGGCCCTGCTCCGCCGGTCCGGCGCGGCCGCGCCGCTCCTGGACGCCATTCGCGAGCAACGCGCGCGCGACCGTGTCCGCGCGGCGATCGAGCGGCTGACCGGCGCGCCGCGCGCCGACGCCAATCAGCCGGCCGCGGAGCCGACGACGCAGCCCGTGTCCGCGGACAAGCCTCAGTAACCGTCACACCTGGACGCCGAGACCTTCGCGGGCACGCCGCACCGCGCCACGCTTGGCCGCGAGCGACGATGCGATCGTGGCGAGCGCCACGACCGCGATCATGATCGTGCAGATGGCGTTGATCTCCGGCTTCACGCCGAGGCGGACCTGCGAGTAGATACGGATCGGCAGCGTCGTCGCACCGGGGCCAGTTGTGAAGCTGGCGATGACGAGATCGTCGAGCGACAGCGAGAAGGCCAGCATCCAGCCGGCTGCGACCGCGGGCATAATCAACGGCAGCGTGATCGTCAGGAAGGTCTTGAGCGGCGGGCAGCCGAGGTCCATCGCCGCTTCTTCGAGGCTGCGGTCGAAACCGATCAGCCGCGACTGCACGATGACGGTGACGAAGCACATTGTCAGGGTCGTATGCGCGGCCGTAACGGTCCAGAAGCCACGATCGACACCGCTCGCCACGAACAGCAGCAGCAGCGACAGCCCGGTGATGACCTCCGGCATGACGAGCGGCGCGTAGACCATACCGGAGAACAGGAGCCGGCCGCGGAAGCGCCGCCTGCGCGTCAGCGCCACGGCGGCGAGCGTGCCAAGCACAGTCGCCGCGGTCGCCGACAGGGCGCCGATGCGCAGGCTCATCCAGGTCGCGTCGAGGATCGCCTGATCGTGCAGCAATTCGCGATACCATTCGAGCGACCAGCCGCCCCAGATCGTGACGAGGCGTGAGGCGTTGAACGAATAGATGACCAGGATCGCGATCGGCAGGTAGAGGAAGGCGAGGCCGAGCGCGACCGAGACCACATTGAAGGTGGAGGCGCGCTTCATCCGGATGCCTCACCGATGGCGCGCTTCTGGAGACGTTCGTAGAGCAGGATCGGCACAAGCAAGAGCGCGAGCAGCGCCACAGCGATGGCGGAAGCCACCGGCCAGTCGCGGTTGGAGAAGAACTCCGTCCACAGCGTCTGGCCTATCATCAGCGTGCGCGAGCCGCCAAGCAGGTCGGGAATGACAAACTCGCCGGTGATCGGGATGAAGCAGAGCAGCGCGCCCGCGGCAACGCCCGGCCACGACAGCGGAAAGGTCACCGTCCAGAAAGCCTTCCAGCGCGGACAGCCGAGATCGGCGGCGGCTTCGAGCAGGCTCGGGTCGATCTTCTCGAGCGATGCGTAGAGCGGCAGCACCATGAATGGCAGGTAGGAATAGACGACGCCGATATAGATTGCAGTGTCGGACGAGAGCCAGGCGACCGGCGTACCGATGAGATGCAGCCGCAGCAGCACATCGTTGAGAAGGCCGTCGCGCTGGAGAATGTTGATCCAGGCATAGACGCGGATCAGGAACGAGGTCCAGAACGGCAGAACGACGAGCATGACGAGGAGCGGCTGGAGGCTGCGCGGGCTTCGCGCAATGCCGTAGGCCACCGGATAGCCGATCAGCAGGAGCAACACGGTCGAAACCGCGGCGACTTCGAGGCTCTTCAGGTACGAGCGGAGGTAGATCTCGTCGGAGGCGAGCAGCGTATAGGAGTTGAGCGAAAGTTGCGCGGCGAACTGCTTCACACCCTCCCAGCCCGCTGCGAGATCGAGCACCGGCGTGTAGGGCGGCAGCGCCATCGCCGTCTGCGACAGGCTGATCTTCGCCACGATGACGAAGGGCACGAGGAAAAAGGCAGTCAGCCACAGATACGGGATGAGGACGACGAGCCGTCCGCCGCCGGGCCGCCTGACCTTGGCGGGCGCGCTCATCGCGTCAGCACCATGCCGGCATCGGGCGACCATGACAGCCACACGACATCGCCGGGCGCGAACCCTCCTTGGCGTGCGCCCGTATTGGCGATCGCGACCTTCATCAGCGAGCGGTCGCCGAGCCGCACCTTGTATACCGACATGTCGCCGCGATAACCCGCCTCGTGCAGCGTGCCGGCGACCGCATTGACATCGCCCGCCGGCTTTTCGCGGCTGATGGACACTTTCTCCGGCCGCAGGCCGAGCCAAACTGTCTCGCCGAGCGAAACGCTCGTATCCGACACGCGCAGTTGTCCGATCAGGGTCTGCATGAGACCCGGCGCCGAGAAGCGGCCTTCGATCAGGGTCACCTCACCGATGAAGTCGGCGACCCAGCGCGAATGAGGCCGCTCGTAGACCTGCGCCGGCGCGGCGACCTGCGCGAGGCGCCCACGGTCCATCACCGCGATCCGGTCGGCCACCGTCATCGCCTCGTCTTGGTCGTGCGTGACGATGACGAAGGTGGTGCCGAGCCGCCGCTGCAATTCCATCAACTCGAACTGGGTCTCGGCGCGCAGCTTCTTGTCGAGCGCGGCGAGCGGCTCGTCGAGCAGCAGCACGCTCGGCCGTTTGATCAGGGCGCGGGCAAGCGCGACGCGCTGCTTCTGCCCGCCGGAAAGCTGGTCGATACGGCGGCGGCCATAACCCTGAAGCCGCACCAGCGCCAGCATCTCCTCGATGCGCGCGGCGATCTCGCGGCGGGCGACCTTCTCCTGGCGCAGGCCGAAACCGATGTTCTTCTCGACATTGAGATGAGGAAACAGCGCGTAGCTCTGGAACATCATGTTCACGGGCCGCAAATGCGGCGGCATCGTGCTGATGTCCTCGCCGTCGAGCAGAACGCGGCCCTCGCTCGGCGTTTCAAAGCCCGCAAGCATGCGCAGCAAGGTCGTCTTACCGCAGCCCGACGGCCCGAGCAGCGCGAAGAACTCGCCGCGGGCGATGTCGAGCGACAGGGCGTCGACGGCGGTCAAGGCGCCGAACCGCTTCGACACCGCCTCGAAGCGCACCAGCGGCGGCGCTGCAGCCCCCATAGTTTCCCTCACCCAGGACGGAAAGACGGTCGACGCTACCGGCCCGCGCGGCCCGCCTCAACGGGAGAAAGCGGCGCGATGCACAGCTAGTGCGCCGTCAGCGTGCGGCGCACGGCGTCACGCCACCCGGCATATGTCCGCGTGCGGTCGGCTTCGGTCATATGCGGATCGAAGCGCTGTTCGCACTGCCACTGCGCGGCAAAACCAGCGAGGTCGGGACACATTCCGGCGGCGCGGCCTGCGAGGTAGGCGGCGCCGACGGCCGTCGTCTCCATGACCTTCGGTCGCTCGACCGGCATGGCCAGGATATCGGCGAGGAACTGCATCGTAAACTCGCTGCGGGTCATGCCGCCATCGACGCGCAGTACGGAATTCGCCGCGAAGGCGGACGGGCAGTCGGCGCGCATCGCTTCGATGAGGTCGCGAGTCTGGTAGCCGACCGATTCCAGCGTCGCGCGGGCGAGCTCGGCGCTGCCGGAATTGCGGGTGAGCCCAAAGATCGCGCCGCGCGCCTGCGCGTCCCAGTACGGCGCGCCGAGGCCGACGAAGGCCGGCACCAGATAGAGCTGCTCGGCCGGATCGGCGCGCGCGGCGAGCGCGCCCGTCTCCGCCGCATCCGCGATGATCTTGAGGCCGTCGCGCAGCCATTGCACCGCGGCGCCCGCGACGAAGAGGGCGCCCTCGAGCGCATAGGTGCGCTTGCCGTCGAGTTGGTAGGCGATAGTCGTGAGCAGGCGGTTCCGCGACGCGACCCGTTCGGGCCCGGTGTTGAGCACGGCGAAGCAGCCGGTGCCATAGGTCGACTTGATCATGCCGGGCTTGAAGCAGCCGTGGCCAACGGTCGCGGCCTGCTGGTCGCCGGCGACGCCGCGGATGGCGATGTCGCCGCCGAACAGGCTTGTCGTCCCGAAATCGCCGGCGCAGTCGCGCACCTCCGGCAAGAGCGACATCGGCACGCCGAACAGGCGGCACAGGTCCTC
>JBQCFB010000159.1:0-4481 GCA_051959715.1 Pseudolabrys sp. | reverse complement strand
GACGGTCCGCAGATGACGATGCGTTCGCCGCCTTTGACGCGCAGGTCGATGTCGCGCAGGACGTGGAAGTCGCCGTACCACTTGTTCATCTTGACGATGTCGACGGCGATCGGATTGGACAGACGCGCCGGCTTGCCGACGGCCGAAAGCTCAGCGGTGCTCATGACTGGGACCTCATCGCTTGTCGCCCTTGCGCAGGCGGGCTTCGGTCGCGCGGGCATAGCGCGACATGCCGTAACAGAAGATCAGGTAGAAGATGGCGGCGACCGTGTAGCCCGTCGCCGACGTCACCGGCGTCGCCCATTTCGGATCGATGCGCGCCACCTCGATCGTGTGCAGCAGGTCGAAGATGCCGATGATGGTGACGAGCGTCGTGTCCTTGAACAGGCCGATATAGGTGTTGACGATGTTCGGGATGGTGATGCGCAGCGCCTGCGGCAGCACGATCAGCCGCATCATCGGCGAATAGCTCAGGCCCACCGCCATCGCGCCTTCGTACTGGCCCTTCGGGATCGCCTGCAATCCGGCGCGCACCACCTCGGCCATGTAGGCGGAGGCGAACAGCGCGATGCCGACCAGCGCGCGCAGCAATTTATCCGGCTCGAACTGCTCCGGCACGAACAGCGGCAGCATCACGCTCGCCATGAACAACACGGTGATGAGCGGCACGCCGCGCACGAACTCGATGAACAGGGTCGAGAAGAACCGCACGGTCGGCATGCGCGAGCGCCGCCCGAGCGCGAGCAGGATGCCGATCGGCAGCGATACGACGATGCCGACGGTGGCGACGACGATCGTCACCAGCACGCCGCCCCACAGCACCGTGTCGACGACCGGCAGGCCGATCGCGGCAAAGCCGTGCAGCAGGATGTAGGAGAGGATCGGCAGGACGACGAAGAAATAGAGCGCACCGAGATCGCGCCGCGGCGCCCGCAGCCACAGCATCCAGCCGACGCCGATCGCGAGCAGCGCGAAGAACACGTCGACGCGCCACCGCTCCGGGATCGGATAGGAGCCGTAGATGAAGTACGGCAAGCGCTCCCAGACGAACGGCCAGCAGGCGCCGATCTCGCGGTGCTGCGTCGCCATCAGGCAGGCTTCGCGATCGGTGCCGGTCCACACGGCGTCCAGGATCAGGAAGTCGAGAAGCCACCACAGGATCCAGATGGTGAGCAGCGTCATGACGACGGTCAGGACGATGTTGACCGGCGTCGACAGGAGATTGGCGCGCAGCCAGCCGATCGGGCCGGTCAGGAGCACGGGCGGCGCCTGCGGCGGCAGATGCTGGTCGCGCACGAAGTGCAGCTTGCTGATGGCGAGTTCGCCTTCGGCCATGGTCATGGCGGCGCCCTCACCGTTCCACCAGCGCCATGCGCCGGTTGTAAAGGTTCATCAGCCCGGACGTGACGAGACTGATGGTGAGGTACACGGCCATGGTGATGGCCACGACCTCGACGGCCTGGCCGGTCTGGTTGAGCACCGTACCGGTGAACACCTGCACGAGGTCGGGATAGCCGATCGCCACGGCGAGCGAGGAGTTCTTGATCAGGTTCAGGTACTGGCTCGACAGCGGCGGAATGATCACGCGCATCGCCTGCGGCACGACGATGAGACGCAGGGTCGGTCCGGGCCTCATGCCGAGCGAATAGGACGCCTCGGCCTGGCCCTGCGACACCGAGAGGATGCCGGCGCGGACCACTTCGGCGATGAAGGCCGCGGTGTAGATCGACAGGCCGAACAGGAGCGCCGCGAACTCGGGCACGATCTCGATGCCGCCGGAGATGTTGAAGCGGCCCGCCTGCGGCGACTCGAAATGGATCGGCACGCCGGCAAGGAGCAGCACCACGAACGGCAAGGCGATGACGAGCCCGAGCGTCACCCACAAGACTGGCGCCTGCTGGCCGGTCTGCATCTGCCGGCGCCGCGCCCAGTAATAGAACGCCACCGAGGCGATGAGGCCGAGGACGAAGACGAGCTCGACCCAGCCGAAGCCCGGTCGCGTGACGGGGTTCGGAATATAGAAGCCGCGATTGTTGATGTAGAAGCCGCCCGCGATCACGTAGCTGTCGCGCAGCTCCGGCAGCGCCTTGAGCACGCCGTTGTACCAGAACAGCAGTTGCAGGAGCAGCGGGATGTTGCGGATCGTCTCGACATAGCCGCCGGCGACGCGCGACAGCAGCCAGTTCTTCGACAGCCGCGAGATGCCGACGACGAAGCCGAGAATGGTCGCGAAGATGATGCCGAGAAATGCGACGAGCAACGTGTTGAGCAGACCGACCCAGAACGCCGTGCCGTAGGTCGACAGCGTCGAGGAATACGGGATCAGCGACTGCGAGATGTCGAAGCCGGCGGTCTGGCCCCAGAAGCCGAAGCCGGAGGCGATGTGCGCCTTCTGGAGATGGTCGATCGCGTTGCTGACCGCGCCCCAGACGAGGAAGGCGATAATCGCCGCCAGCCCGAGCTGATAGACGACGCTGCGGACTCTCGGATCGTTGTACAGCGGAACACGCGGCGGCTGCGTGCCCGTCACCTGCTCGCTCGACATCGGCCCCTCACTCGGCGCTGCCGCGCCGGCCATTACCGGTCGTTCACGCCGGCGGCCCCCTCAGACCGCCGGCGCGCCGTTCACGTGCCGATGCTCAGCGGATCGGCGGCGCGTACTGGATGCCGCCCTTGGTCCACAGCCGGTTGAGGCCGCGGTCGATCTTCAGCGGCGAGCCCGCGCCGACGTTGCGGTCGAAGATTTCGCCGTAATTGCCGACCTGCTTGACGATCTGGAGCGCCCAATCCTTCGGCAGGCCGAGTTGCTCGCCGAAATTGCCCTCGGTGCCGACGAAGCGCTTGACCTCCGGGTTGGTCGAGGAAGCCTGCTGCTCGATGTTCTTCTGCGTCAGGCCGAGTTCCTCGGCGTTGAGCATCGCGAAGAAGCTCCACTTCACCACGTCGAACCACTGATCGTCGCCGTGGCGCACCGCCGGGCCGAGCGGCTCCTTGGAGATGATCTCGGGCAGAACGATGTGGTCGGCCGGATTGGCGACGCGCAGGCGCTCGGCGTAGAGGCCGGAGGCGTCGGTCGTGTAGCTGTCGCAGCGGCCGGCGTCATAGGCCTTGAGCGCTTCGTTGGCCGTCGCGAAGGTCACCGTCTTGAGCTGCATGTTGTGCGCGCGGAAATAGTCCGCGAGGTTGAGCTCGGTGGTCGTGCCCTGCTGCACGCAGACCGACGCGCCGTTGAGCTCGAGCGCCGAGTTCACCTTCAGCGCCTTGCGGACCATGAAGCCCTGGCCGTCATAATAGTCGACGCCGGTGAAGTTCAGGCCGAGCGAGGTGTCGCGCGACGAGGTCCAGGTCGTGTTGCGCGCCAGCACGTCGACTTCGCCGGACTGCAGCGCGGTGAAGCGATCCTTGGCCGTCAGCGGAACAAACTTGACCTTCTTGGCGTCGCCGAGAACCGCGGCGGCGATGCCGCGGCAGACGTCGACGTCGAGGCCGGTCCAGTTGCCTTGCGCGTCCGGAAGACCGAAGCCCGCGAGCGTGCCGTTCGAGCCGCAATTGAGCATGCCGCGGTCCTTGACCGCTTTCAGCGTCTGTGCGGAGGCGCCTTGCGCTGCGACGAGCAGCCCCAAGGCAAGCAATGCGGCCAATTTCTTCATCTGATCTCCCCTTCTGCGCGGCTTTTGCCGGCGTCGTTTGCGGACGGGACCAGGGGCCTTTTTAAAACGGCAGTCGCGGCCATAGCTGGCCGTGCCGCCCGCCGAGCAGCCGGCAGCTCGGCGGAAAACGACGTTCCAGCCCCATCCAGAAAGCCTCTCTTTTCACATCACAGAACGAACGCGGCATAAGGTCAAGGGGTTAACGCGTGCGACAAAAGTCGCCGCGGAGCGTTCGCGCCTCATATATCCGGCGCTCTCCCCCGATCGCCGCGCGTTGCGCGGGGCGCCGTGGACGACCGTCGTGCCGGACGTCTGCGGCGGCGCTTCAGGCCGGCGCGCCCTGTCCGCCATGGCGCATCACGAATTGCAGGTTGCGCAGGTAGACGAAGACACCGAAGGCCTGGCCGATGATGAACACCGGGTCCCGGCGGTAGATGGCGTAGGCGAGCAGCATGAAGCCGCCGCCGATCGAGAACACCCAGAACGCGGTCGGCACGACGCTGCGTCCGGCGCGCTCCGACGCGATCCATTGCACGACGAAGCGCATGGCGAACATGATCTGCGCGACATAGCCGATCAGGATGCCCCAATCGACGCTTCCGAGGAACACGTCGTGCAGATAGCCGCCGACGGAGTTCGCGATATCGACCAGCATGGAGTCATCCTCTAGATTGTCGTGCGCGTCTCGCTTCGCGGCCGCGCTAGTCTTGAACGATCTCGGGCACGCGTTTCCTGCGGCGGATCAGCCACCACACGCCGGCGAGGTCGAGGATGCCGACCCACAACCGGTCCCACATGCCGTAGTTCGACACGCCCGCGCCGCGCGGCCGG
>JBQCFB010000158.1:0-3560 GCA_051959715.1 Pseudolabrys sp. | reverse complement strand
GGATCGCAATGACTTCGACCTATTCGCGCCGCCACGTTCTCGCCGCCGGCGCCTCGATGCTCGCTGCCGCAACGGTCGCGCCAACCGCCGCCCGCGCCGCGACCAAGCTGCGCTTCAGCTCCGCCTTCACCGAGACCGATCTGCGCGCGCAGGCCTACAAGGAGTTCGCCGCGGCGATCAAAGACGAGTTCGATTTCGAGCCGTACTGGGGCAACACCCTGTTCAAGCAGGGCGCGGAGCTGGTCGCGCTCCAGCGCGACAATCTCGACCTCTGCAATCTCGCGCCCGCCGACATCTCCAAGCAGATCCCGGCGTGGTCGCTGCTGACCTCGGCGTTCCTGTTCCGCAACGCCGACCACATGGCGAAGACGTTCAAGAGCGACGTCGGCAAGAGCTTCGCCAAGATGGCCAAGGACCAGCTCGGCATCCAGGTCATCACGCCGGTCTACTTCGGCTCGCGTAGCGTCAACTTAAAGCCGACGAAGGAGATCAAGACACCCGCGGACATGTCCGGGATCAAGCTGCGCATGCCGCCCGGCGAGTTCTGGCAGTTCCTCGGCGAGTCGCTCGGCGCCAACCCGACGCCGGTCGCCTATGCCGAGCTCTATACGGCGTTGCAGGCCGGCACGGTCGACGGCCAGGACAACCCGGTCGTCGCCTCGAAGCTGATGAAGTTCGACGAGGTCACGACGCAATTCGTCCTGACCAAGCACGTCATCGCTTACGACGTCATGGTGATCCGTTCGAAAATCTGGGACGCGATGAGCCCGGCGCAGCAGGCGAAATTCCAGGCCGCCGCCGACAAGATGGCGGCCGACAACATCAAGCGGTTCGACTCGCAGGAGGCCGAAACGCTCGAGTACTTCAAGAAGGAAGGCAAGAAGGTCTATACGCCTGACGTCGCCGCATTCCGGACCTTCGCCCAGAAGAAGTACGTCGACAAATACGGCAAGGACTGGCCGAAGGGCGCGCTCGAGGCGATCAACGCGATCAAGTAAGGCGCTCGGCCTTCCGCGAACGCAGCCGGCTGGTCATGTCCAGCCGGCTCCCTACCCTCGTCATCGCGTTCCGACACGCCCGGGAAAGCACCGATGAATCCCCGCCTCATCGCCGCCGCGCGCTGGCTGAGACGCCGCGCCGAGAACGTCGCCGTCGCGCTGCTGGCGGTGATGTTCGGCACCTTCATCCTGCAAATCGTCTTCCGCTACGTGCTCAATGAGCCGCTCGGCTGGTCGGAAGAGCTGATCATCACGACCTGGCTGTGGACGGTGCTGTGGGGCGCGGCGTTCACGCTGACCGAATCCGAAGAGATCCGCTTCGACATCCTCTATTCGCAGATCTCGGAGCGGACACGCCGCGTCTTCACAGTCATCACCGGCCTCGCGCTCGTCCTGATGTACGGAATTTCGCTGCCGGCGGCGTACAAATACGTCAGCTTCATGAAGGTCGAGCACTCCGCCTATCTGCGCGTGCCGTTGAACTGGATGTACTCGGTCTTCATCGCCTTCACTCTCGCCTGCATCGTCCGCTATTGCTGGCTCACCTGGGGCGCGATCCGCGGCGACAAATCGCCCGAGACCGACCCGGCGAAGCTCGGAGACTGACCATGATCGTCTCCGCCTTCGCCCTCTGCATCATCTGCATCGTGCTGCTCGGCGCGCTCGGCCTGCCGATCGGGCACGCAATGATCGTGTCGTCGATCTTCTATCTGCTGCTCAAGGGCATGGACCTCGGCACCGCCGCCGAGCAGATCCTCAACGGCCTGTTCAACAGCTACGTCCTGCTCGCGATCCCGCTGTTCATCCTTGCCGCCGATCTGATGAACATTGGCAGCCTCACCGACCGGCTGCTGCGCTTCTGCCTGGTGCTGGTCGGCCGCTTCCGCGGCGGTCTGGGCCACGTCAACGTCGTCTCGAACATGATCTTCGCCGGCATGTCCGGCTCGGCGATCGCCGACGCGGTCGGCATCGGCCGCATCATCATCGGCATGATGACCAAGGAGACCCGGGATCCGGTCGCTTACGCCGCCGCGATCACCGCCTCCGCCGCGATCATCGGGCCGATCATCCCGCCGTCGATCCCGATGGTGGTCTACGCGCTCGTCTCCGACACCTCGATCGGCTACCTGTTCCTCGGCGGCTTCGTGCCCGGCATTCTGCTCGGCATCGGCTTCATGATCATGAACTCGATCATCGCGCGGCGGCGGAATTATCCGGTCGAGCCGCCGATCCCGCTCAAGGAAATGCCGCGCATCACGTTGCGCGCCTTCCCGGCGCTGATGCTGCCGGTGATCCTGCTGTTCGGCATCTATGGCGGCGTCATGACACCGACCGAGGGCGCCGCGGCCGCCGCCTTCTACGCGTTGTTCGCATCGACCGTGCTCTACCGCGCCGTCACCTGGAGGCAGCTCTACGAGGCGATCCTCACCAGCAGCAAGGCGACGACCTCGATCGGCATGCTGATCGCCGGCGCCATGATCTTCAACTACGTGGTGACGATCGAGAACATCCCCGCCTCGCTGGCGCGCATGATGCAGGGGCACGACATGAGCGCGCCGGTGTTCCTGCTCGTCGTGAACATCCTGCTGCTGATCCTGGGCTGCCTGCTGGAGGGCACGACGATCCTCCTGATCATCGTGCCGATCTTCATCCCGACGGCGAAGGCACTCGGCATCGACCTCGTCCAGTTCGGCGTCGTGGTCGTGGTCAACATCATGATCGGCCTCCTGACCCCGCCCTATGGACTATTGTTGTTCGTTCTTGCGAATATGACGAAACAACCGCTCGGCCGCATCGTCCGCGAGGCGGCGCCGTTCATCCTGATGTCGATCCTGGTGCTGGTCATCATCACTGCCATCCCCGACGCGGTTCTCTGGCTGCCGCGACTGTTCGGTTACAAGGGCTGACAAAATGAAAGACGCGATCTACGTCCTCAACGGACCGAACCTGAACCGGCTCGGCAAGCGCGAGCCGGAGATCTACGGCCGCACGACCCTGGCCGAGATCGAGGCCATGTGCCGCAAGGAAGCCGGCAACCGGAAAATCGAATTCCGTCAGACCAACCATGAAGGCGAGATGCTGGAGTGGATCCACGAGGCGACCGATGGCGGCGGCGCCGGCATCGTCATCAATCCGGCCGGCTGGACGTTCACGTCGATCGCGCTGATGGATGCGCTGAAGATGTTTTCCGGCCCGATCATCGAATTGCACATTTCCAACATCCACCGGCGCGAGAGCCTGTACCACAACTCGCTGGTGTCGAAGGTGGCGACATCAGTGATCGCCGGGCTCGGCGCCAATGGCTACCGCGTCGCGGTCGCGTCCGTGAAAGAGATGCTGGCGAAGAAGTAGCTAGCTCTGCACCGAGAAGCCGCCGTCGACCGGAATCGCTGCGCCGGTGACGAAGTCGGAGGCGCGCGATGCAAGGAACACGGCGATGCCGGCAAAGTCGTCCGGCGCGCCCCAGCGCCCGGCCGGCGTGCGGGCAAGCACGCGCTCGTTCAAGCCCTGAACCTGCTCGCGCGCCTTGACCGTCAGCTCGGTGTCGATCCAACCCGGCAG